>DPZM01000117.1:3750-6273 GCA_003535955.1 Lachnospiraceae bacterium
TACATTTATCTGATGTACGCCGACAGGTGACCAACCGTGGGCTATCGAGCCGGTGCATGCCCCCTTTTCGAAAACGACTTCGGGATCATGGTTATCATGATAAGCGCCCAGGAAGGCATCCCTTGAAGTGTCAAATCCGTCGATAGGAGTGTTTACGGAATAAACGGCGTAGTGGTTGCGGCGCTCGCGGTATTCCGTCTTATGATATATGGTAGAATCAACAACCTCAACCTCGCCCGTCGAGAAGTTACGCTGGAAGTTCCTGGAATCATCATCCGCATTCCACAGGCACCACTCAACATATGAGAATAGCTTGAGTTCCTTGGTATCATCGGTGTTATTGGTAAGCTTAACCCTGTTTATCTCGCAGGGATCCCCCATGGGAACGAAGGCGAGGTTTTCGGCCTTAACACCGTTCTTCTCTGATGTGAATCTTGTGTAGCCCATTCCGTGGCGGCATTCGTAAAAGTCAAGCTCGGTCTTTACAGGCTGCCAGCCTATGTTCCATACCGTATCACCATCCTTGATATAGTAGTACTTGCCGTTGGTGTCGGCAGGCACGTTGTTGTAGCGGTAGCGGGTGATACGAAGGAGCTTGGCATCTTTATAGAAGGAATAGCCGCCGCCTGTGTTGCTGATAAGGGTGAAGAAGTCATTGCATCCAAGGTAATTGATCCAAGGAAGGGGAGTCCTGGGTGTGGTGATAACATACTCCCGGTTTGCGTCGTCGAAATAACCAAATTTCATAGTCTTTTCCTCTCTTTTAATAAGAAGTCATTAATGGCGCTGAAAACGTTTAAGTTAAAACGCAAAAAAAATAATGCATCTGTGGAAATTATACAACACATATATTAGCTAATCAATAAGAAAAATAATAAAATAATCAATTTTGCACAAAATATACGATAAGCGCCTTGAAAAATTGACAAATATGATATATACTGATTACCGAAAACGATTAAGGAGGTTATGCTGTGGTTTCTTTGAAGGATATTGCAACCGAATGCGGAGTATCCGTGGCGACTGTCAGTAAGGCACTTAATGATCTGAATGACGTTGGTCAGGAGACCAAGGAGAGGATCAGAGAAGTTGCAAGGACACTCGGATATTTCCCCAACTCATCAGCCAGAACTCTTAAGACCAACCGAAGCTACAATATCGGTGTCCTGTTTGTCGATGAAGCACAGAGCGGGCTTACGCATGACTATTTTGCCCATGTTCTGGATTCCTTCAAGCGTACTGTTGAAGCCCAGGGCTATGACATCACCTTCATTAATTCAACTCATAACAATAATATGTCCTATCTGGAACACAGCAGGTACAGAGGCGTTGACGGAGTGGTGATCGCCTGTGTTGACTTTTTCGATCCGCAGGTTATGGATCTTATACGGTCTCAGATCCCGGTTGTGACCATTGATCACGTTTTTGATTACAGGATAGCTGTTTTATCAGATAATATACAGGGCATGCATGACCTGGTCGAGTATGTATGTGATAAGGGTCACCGCAAGATAGCCTACATAGCCGGTGACGATACATCGGTTACCAAGAACCGTGTGGGCAGTTTCTACCGGTCCCTTGAGAAGAGGGAGATAACCATTCCGGATGAATATCTTCTTTATTCCACATACAGGAATCCCGACCTTGCCTATCTAAGGACCAAGAAGCTTCTGGCACTTCCGGTTCCGCCGACCTGCATCATGTATTGTGATGACTATTCGGCCCTTGGCGGGATCAATGCCATAAGAGAGGCCGGCCTTAGCATACCGGATGATATTTCGATTGTGGGTTACGACGGAAGCTATATAACCCAGATCCTCGAGCCCAAGCTCACGACCCTTAAGCAGGATACCGAACGCATAGGAAGGGTCGCAGCCGAGAAGCTTATACATCTTATCGAGAATCCCAAGACGACGCTGATACAGAGGATGGTCATCGATGGCCGGCTGCTTGAAGGCGGTTCAGTCGCAGATTTAAACTAAATAAATGTGAAACAGGGGACGGTTCCTCGGTTCATTTTTCGGAAATTGCTGTGAGATGAGTTGATCCGGAAAAAATGAACCGAGGAACCGTCCCCTGTTTCACATTATAGGTAAAATCTATAAAATCCCATCACTTTTACATATTAGACAGAGCTATAAAAGGGTCCTATAATCGCTAACAGAAACAGGACAGCGATTAAGGAGCATCACATGGACAATAAGACAGACAAGGCTTCGTTATCTCCTGAAAATGTTAAAAAACTTAATGATCTTATGAAGGGAATGCGGTTCGGGACCGTTACCATAATAGTTCAGGACGGTAAGATCATCCAGATAGATAAGACGGAGAAGCACAGATTATAAAAGAATATCAGTCGGATATGGCTGACCGGTAAACCGGAGGCTGTAGGACAAGGGTTTCATTAGCCCGTGCCTGCAGCCTCTGTTTTTATATAAGTTAACGGCAGTGCCGGTTAAGAATCAAATGTTAAAAGCTCAAGTGTTAAGAAGCCGAGGGTTAAACACAAACAAGGTATAAATA
>DPZM01000156.1 GCA_003535955.1 Lachnospiraceae bacterium
TGACAATGCTTTCAAGGTTGTCGGAGCCTATCGTGATATCCGCTATCTGTCTTGCTATTTCTGCTCCGTCGCTTATTGCAATACCTGCATCCGAAGCTGAAAGTGCCGGAGAATCATTGATACCGTCACCAACCATGATCACGCGATGTCCTTCGGCCTTGGCCTTTTCCACATATCCAGCCTTATCTTCGGGAAGAACCTCTGCATAGTATTCGGTGATCCCGGCCTGCGAAGCTATCTTGGCGGCCGTCCTCTCACTGTCACCGGTCATCATCACTATATGCTCAAATCCCTGCTCACGAAGCCGCTCTACAACTTCACGGGTTTCCTTTCGCATGGGATCCTCTATAAGGATGCATGCCGAAAGCTTACCGTTCTTGGCAAAGTAAAGATGTGAGTACCCATCCGGCAGAGCATCAAACTCGTCCTTTTTATCATCCGCTATGGTCACGCCTTCATCCTCAAATACAAAATGATAGCTTCCGATAACAGCTCTTTCCCCATTGATCTCAGAAGCGATACCATGCGCTACTATATACTCTACATTTGTATGGAGTTCATCATGCAGAAGACCCCTGTTAAGTGCACAGTCAACAACAGCCCTTGCCACCGAGTGCGGGAAATGTTCCTCCAGACATGCGGCCTGTCTTAACAGTTCGTCTTCCGGTTCATCACAAAAAGAAACAACCCTGACAACCGTCGGCTGGGCCTTCGTGATGGTTCCGGTTTTATCAAACACTATCGTATCTGCATCGGCTACGGCTTCAAGGAACTTACCTCCCTTGACGGTTATGTTGTATTCCGATGCTTCCTTTATTGCCGACAGTACAGATATTGGCATTGCCATTTTAAGTGCACATGAATAATCCACCATAAGCACGGATACTGCCTTGGTAACATTACGGCTTATGGCCCAGGTCAGTCCTGCTGCAAGAAGTGTATACGGAACCAGCTTATCGGCCAGTCTTTCGGCCTTACTCTCAAGCGATGATTTAAGCTTTTCGGATTCCTCGATCATTTTCACGATCTTATCAAACCGTCCGCATCCTTCCGTCTGGGTCACTCGGATAGTCAGGTCGCCTTCTTCAACCACCGTACCTGCAAACACGCTCATGCCTGTCTCTTTTCGTACTGCCGCCGATTCACCCGTCATGGACGCCTGGTTTACCATGGCTTCTCCCTTGATCACCTCACCGTCAAAGGGGATCATGTTTCCCATTCTTACAATGACCCTGTCGCCGCATTCAATCCTTGATGAGTCGGTCTGTACTTCTCCGTCATCCGTAAGAAGCCACACCTTATCGATATTGAGCGACATCCTTCTTGCAAGATCATCCACCGAACGTTTATGTGTCCACTCTTCCAGCGTATCTCCAATCTTAAGAAGGAACATTACATTCGAGGCTGTATTGTAATCTCCTGTCAGCACTGCCGCGGTAATGGCTATGGCATCAAGCATCTCTACCTGCAGACGCCTGTTCTTAAGTGTCTTAAGGCCCCGAATGATGTATCCGAACGTTTTGACAGTGTCAAATATCCTCCTTATCGAAAAAGGAAGAATAATACGCTTGGCGTAATGCAGGATCACGGTCGTCACTATCTTATCGTAATACTTTGCCGAAAGCTCCCTTCCGGAACTTTCAAAAACACGGTCCGGCACCTGTATATCATCAAACGAGAATGCTCTTATTATCTTAAGGATACGATCCCTGTCACAAGCGAAAAACACCACCGCATCAGCGGTACGCTCATACACGCGCACCTCTCCCACCTCATCATGGGTCTTAAGATAGTATTCGAGGGTATCCGCTTCCTTAAAGCTTAACCGCTTCATGGGAAGATGTATACGGATCCTGTTTTTTATTTCATGCTTTATTGTAAACTTCATTCCTGTGCATCTTCTTCCTTTTTGGATCTCTCCTCATTGATATCCCTGGCTTCTTCGTAGATATCGGTACAGTTCTCCTGCAGGGTTGTAACCTGGTCAAGGACGGAATCCTTTATCCTCAATACCCCAGCCGTACAATGTGAGTAAACCTTTTTGGCATCCTTGGAGGATAACAGCTTGATCCCTTCAAGTCCAAACAGAGTACCCAATGCAAATAATCCTATTCCTTTAAGTTTCATAATGACGATCTCCTCCTTAGGTTTTGATCGTTAGCTTGCGCTAACCATATTTTACAATCATATTTGTGTGTTCATGCAGTAGGACAACTTGGTTAGATTGTGCTAACTTTAGTATATTATAGAATACGGTTCATTGATTTTCAAGTGTATATCTTTTTTCAGATTCCGCTCAAATATGCATGGATGCAGTCCTCAATCGTCCTGTCCGTATTGGCAAAGCTGATCTTCACCACCGTTTTCCCGTCAAGATAGCAATATGGATTTCCTATAACGCACAAATATCGCCGGCTATAGAATCCAAAGCCAGCGATTCCTCCGGCAGTTTTCTTTTATGCCATCTCATCTTTCTTCTTTACTCCCTTCCTGAGTTCTCCGATTGCCTTGGACTTTGTGGATTTTGCTGTTTCATACGCAATCCCAAGTTTCTCCGCAATCTTATCCAGATCCATGTCCAGCATGTAAAACATAAGAAGGATCTCACGCTTCCTTGCCTGAAGTCTCATCAGCATCTCTGCCAGTTTCTCATTTCGGATAAGAACTTTCTCACCTCTTACAGATAATCTGTACGAATACAGATCTCCATAGTCATCCTCTGTCAATACCTGTTCAGGATCAGCATCATCCGCACCGTATTGGAGAATGAGAAACTGCGTCTGCATGAGTACCAAATTGTGAGCCGCATTGTAAATAGTCTTCTTGCAATACCTGTCTCTGAATCTCCTTATTCTTTCTATAATCCTTTGGATCGAATTCAAAGTCGCACATAGTTTTCCTTTCTACGATTGACTTCTGATTCCGCCCTTCATTACATAGGATTAAAATGGCCCCCCAATTGTGGGTATAAAATTTCAAATTTCTTCAAAAATTGACATGCAAAATTCCTGCTATACGACGGCTTTTTTTCTTTTGCCGTCGTGCGGCAGATTCTATAAAAACTTTTCAATTTAAGCTAAAATATCCAAAAAAGAGCCCCATCAGCTAATGCTATGGGGCTCTGTGTCAAATGCGTCTGGCACTAATATATTTTTATCAAAATAACTTATTTTGCAAAAAAGTGTTTTAACTTTTCTAACAAACTGTTTTTATCAATTGTTTTAAGCAAATAATCAACTGGGC
>DPZM01000201.1 GCA_003535955.1 Lachnospiraceae bacterium
TATGAAACTGAAAGCCAAGTTTATTACTTTATCGATCATTCCGGTTGCTGTATTGGCAATAATTACTTGCATTGTCACCTATGTCATGGTTGAAGAGAAGATGGCTGCGGAAGTATATGATGCACTTAAGGCAAGTGCTATTGCATGCCGTGACCGTATTGCCATGCAGGCGCCGGGGGATTACAGTGTTGAAGGCGATAAGATGTTTAAGGGGATTTATAACATTACTGTGGATGAAGTGCCTTTTGACAACGTTAAGCAGATATCGGGTATCGATACCACTATCTTCTTCAACGACACGAGATTTGCCACGTCAGTAGTAGGGGCTGACGGCAAGAGGGCATTGGGAACCCAGGCATCGGCACCGATAGTCGAGACTGTTCTCAAAAAGGGACAGACACTTACATCCAACACAGCTAACGTTGCGGGAACACCCTATTTCGCTTATTATCTTCCACTCACACAACCCAGTGACGGCTCAATTTGCGGTATGGTATTCGCAGGTAAGAGCCGTGCCAAGGTGCAGAGTGAAGTTATGGGGGTTGTTGGCGTTGTTATAGGAGTTGCGGTGGCGGTATGTATTCTGTGCGGTATCGTTTCTTTCATTATCGCAGGAGGAACAGTAGGCGCGATAAAGAAGAGCATCGATGTTGTCGGCGAGATCTCATCCGGTAACCTTGCGGTTTCGGTTGACGAGAAGACGGCCAGTCGTTCGGATGAGGTCGGCGAACTGTGCAAGTATGTGGAAGAGCTTCGTACGAGACTGGCAGAGATCATTGGAAAGCTCAAGGAGGAATCAGGGCATCTATACTCGTCCTCCAATAGACTGTATTCAACATCGCAGAATGCCAATGATGCGGTAGGTCAGGTAGAGAGAGCCGTCCATGAGATAGCAGACGGAGCAACCAGTCAGGCTGATGAGACCCAGAAGGCCACTGAGAACGTAATCCTTATGGGCAATATGGTTGAAGAGACCAGCGCCCAGGTTGAAGAACTTCAGAAGAATGCTATTGAGATGCAGAAGTCATCCGAGCAGGCAAGTGCCATACTTAGTGAGCTTGCTGCCGTTAATCAGGAAACCGTTGATGCTATTGAGGTTATTTCGCAGCAGACCAATACTACAAACGAGTCGGCACTTAAGATCAGGGATGCCACAAACCTTATCACAGAGATTGCGGACGAGACCAATCTCCTCTCCCTCAACGCCAGCATCGAGGCAGCCCGCGCAGGGGAACAGGGTCGTGGATTTGCGGTTGTTGCCGCACAGATCAGTAAACTGGCTGAGCAGTCCAACGAATCGGCACGTAAGATCGAAGAGATCATCACGTCGCTTATCGCTGATTCAACCAAGTCCGTTGAGACTATGAACCATGTACGTGACATCATGGAGAGGCAGAATGAGAATGTGCAGAAGACTGACGAAGCCTTCCAGATCGTTAAGGATGGTATTGACAGGTCTATGGATGGTGTTAAGTACATTGCAGATAAGACGACTCAGCTTGATAAGGCCAGGGTTAATGTTGTCGATGTTGTTCAGAACCTTACAGCTATCGCAGAAGAGAATGCTGCAGGCACCGAGGAAACCTCGGCATCGGCTACCGAGTTCGGCAACATGATCGGTGATATCGAGAGTGAGACTCAGGGTCTTAAAGATGCAGCTAACGTGATCGAAGAGAGCGTTGGGATATTCAAGCTGTAGGAATGTGAAAATTTTATGTAAAGTTGCACAATAAAGATGCAATAGGCTATAATATAAGGGAAGCGGACTTTCGCTTCCCTTATATTTTGTAATTATTCCGAATGGTTAGCATTTTTATTCGTTAGGAGTGTATGATGGAAGAGGATAACGGCAGAAATGTCGACGGCTTTGTTTTTGCGGACAGGGAAAACGGCAGTATAGCCAGGGAAGAAATACAGCGGATCAACTATATTTCATCAAAAATAAATAAGGATAATCCTGAGGCGATCCTGTCTGTATACAATAAGATGATAGAGAGCAATACCTTTTTTACTCCGGTGGGACTTGAGTATTTAAGACAGTTACAGGCATATCTTTATAAAAGAACCGAGATCGATGATACGAGAATACAGGATATTCCGGTGCTGGTATCGTATGTAGATATCCATAATCAATATAATGATAAGAAAGATATCGAACGGGAAGAGAGGGCACGCCGGAGGAGAAGGGTTAAAACATTTAAGCAGGAGTATAAGATGTCGTTGATTGTCAATCTTGTTCTTATTCTTATGATCATAGCCATGTTCATTATAGTGCTGAAGTCGGATACACCTAACATGATCAACTATGAGAACGCTATTACAAACAGATACGCTTCCTGGGAACAGGAGCTTACAGAACGGGAATCCAAGGTACGCGAGAAGGAAGCGGAACTTGGCATTGAGTAGAGGAGATAAATATGGACAGAATCAAGATACTGGTTGCTGATGACGAGGCCAGGATGCGTAAGCTGGTAAAGGATTTCCTGAATAAAGAGGGATATGAAGTTATGGAAGCTGCTGACGGAAACGAGGCGCTTGACCGTTTCTATGATGATAATGGGATATCCCTTATCATCCTGGATGTCATGATGCCGGGACCTGACGGATATGAAGTATGTAAGGAGATAAGATCCCAGTCTGATGTTCCCATAATCATGCTCACAGCCAAGGGGGAGGAGCGTGATGAGCTTCAGGGCTTTAACACGGGAGCGGATGAGTATATCAGCAAGCCCTTCAGCCCCAAGATACTTGTTGCAAGGGTCAATGCCCTTCTCAGAAGGAGCAATAAGCTCGAAGCCGACGAAAGGATAGAGGCAGGCGGTATAGTTCTTGACAAGATCGCCCATACGGTTACCATCGACGGGACACCTGTGGAACTGTCATTTAAGGAATTTGAACTGCTTACATATTTTATGGAGAATCAGTCGGTAGCCCTCTCGAGGGAGAAGATACTCAACAATGTCTGGAACTATGATTATTTCGGGGATGCCAGAACTATAGATACGCATGTCAAGAAGCTCCGGTCAAAAATAGGTGAAAAGGGAGACTACATAAAGACCATTTGGGGAATGGGCTATAAATTCGAGGTTTAAGGGGATAAATATGAAAAAAAACATGATAAGGGGAATGTCTGTTTTTGCAGCGGCGGCGATGATCATAACCGCGCTGTATGTGCCTTGTCTTGCAGATCCGTACAGTGAACAGCTTACAAATATGCAGCGGCAGGAGGCGGCAACTCAGGAGACGATCAGTAATCTCGAGAAGCAGACGCAGGAAACCAGACAGTCTATAGAACTGCTTAAGGAGCAGAAGAAAAGTACCGAGGAGAATGTAAACAATCTTAAGGATCAGAGCGAATCACTTAAGGATCAGATCGAGGATTATTCGGAACAGCTCAATGACCTTGACGGTGAGATAGGACAGGCCGAAGAGGCTATGACGGAGGTTTCCGCACAGATCGTTGAACTGAATAAGCAGCTTGCGGATATAAGAAAACAGATAGAGGACAGGAAGCTCCTGCTTAAGCATCGTATGAAGAGCGTCTATGAGAAGGGAGGCTCAAAGGGGATGCTGGCTGAGATAGTCTCGGGAGGTTCCGCGCGCGCGGTCCTTAACCGTTATGTATACATGGATGCCATGATCACATATGATAAGCAGAAGATCGTTGAATGTCAGAACCTTGAGAAGGATCTTGAGAAGACAGCTGCAATGGTATCCCAGAAGGAAGCCGAGATAAATGCATATCAGGATGGCCTGGATAAGAAGTATTCCGAACTCAGCAACCTCAACGCTCAGGCTCGGGGGATGCTGGATTCGACAAATAACTCCATAAATGCCGAAGCCGGTAAGATAGCAAGTTATGACGCTAAATTGCAGGCACTTGACCAAACCATGAAGAACTTAGAGTCACAGGTTGCCGCAGCTCAGGCCGAACTGGCCAGGCAGATCGCCGAACGTCTGGCCCTTAAGAAAGAAGATACATCCGGATCATATGCAGCCTCTGCATCGGAACTTGAGTGGCTCGCTGCCACGATCCAGGCCGAAGCAGGCGGTGAATCATATACAGGCAAGCTGGCAGTCGGTTCGGTCATAATGAACAGGGTAAAGAGTTCCGCATTCCCGAACACTGTTACAGCCGTAATTACCCAGAACATGCAGTTTGCCTCATACAGGTCAGGTAAAGTTGAATTTATAATATCCCAGGGGGCTAATTCCACTTGTGTCAAAGCAGCTCAGGAAGTATTGTCCGGAGCCAGGGTTGGTGATTATCTCTTCTTTATGACAAAGAAATGGGCTGATAATTACAGGATAGCCGAATACGATATGATAGGAAACCATGCCTTCTTCTACAGGTGGGTTGTTAAGGAGCCCGAACCGGAGCCTGAGCAAAATGAAGCAAATCCCGAGCAGCCGCCGGCTGAAGAAGACGGAGCACCTGAAGAGGAAGTTCCTTATGAAGAGGAAGAAGATCAGGAATCCGATGATGAAGATGGAGAATAAAGATGAAACATTCGATCAGGCTGCAGTTCATGCTCTTGTTCTCGACAGCCATGGTAAGTATGATCCTATTATGTATACTCGCAAACAGTCTTCTGCTCGGGCCCTTTTACACCAAACAAAAGGAGAAGGTCCTTAAGGAGGCTTACAAGCTCATAGACGGATATTCTTCAAAAGGAGGGCTTGATACCGAAGAATTCACTGTCGGTCTTGATCAGGTAGCGGCAAGGTATAACCTGGACATCCTGGTTCTGGATGCAGACACCAATACAATACGTTCGACGGTTAACGATCCCCGTTACCTTACCGACAGACTATTGGGGTATATTTTTTCGAGCAAACAGGCGGATGAGATAATCTATAAGAATGATTCTTATACCGTTCAGAAGAGCATGGATCCCAGAATGCATACCGAGTATATAGAATTGTGGGGCACACTCACGGATAATCAGATTGTGCTTATGAGGAGCCCCATTGAGTCCATACAGACAAGTGCTCATGTCGCCAACAGGCTTCTTCTCTACGTCGGTATTGTGGTCCTTTTACTTGGACTTGTGGTCAATCTTATACTGTCCCGCAAGGTAACGGATCCGATAAGAGAACTTGTCAATATTTCCGAGAAGATGAGTCAGCTTGATTTTGACGTCAAATACAGGGGCGGCGGGGATAATGAGATAGACCTGCTGGGCTGTCATATGAACAGGCTTTCGTCGACTCTTGAGAAGACGATCAGTGAATTGAAGACGGCCAATAACAACCTGCAGGGTGAACTTAATAAGAAGGCTGAGATAGATGAGATGCGCAAGGATTTCATCTCAAATGTATCCCATGAGCTCAAAACACCCATAGCTCTTATACAGGGGTATTCGGAAGGATTAAAGGACTGTGTCAATTCGGATGAGGAGAGCAGGGACTACTACTGTGATGTTATAATAGATGAAGCCGGCAGGATGAACAAACTGGTTAAAAACCTGCTGGAGCTTAACCAGCTTGAATTTGGCAATGAGAATGTATCCATGGAGCGGTTCGACATCGCAGAGTTGTTAAGTAATTGTATTAAGGCCAATGATATCCTGATCCGTCAGAATGAAATAACCGTAAACCTTGTTAGCGATCGGCCTGTTTTTGTCTGGTCCGATGAATTTAAGGTTGAGCAGGTTGTTAACAATTATCTGTCAAATGCTATCCACTATTGCGGTAATGAGAAGCACATTGAAGTCAGGGTGATCCGTAAAGAAGATGTTGTAAGGATCAGTGTCTTTAATTCGGGAGATCCGATCCCGGATGACGCCCTGCCGCATCTTTGGACTAAATTTTTTAAGGTGGACAAGGCCAGAACCCGTGAATACGGCGGAAGCGGGATCGGCTTATCAATTGTCAAGGCGGTCATGGAATCGCTCAACCATGATTACGGAGTCATAAATCATACAAACGGAGTCGAATTCTGGTTTGAATTGGATGGAAGATAAGAGGGAAAAATGAAGAAAAGAGCAAAGATACTTGTATATGGATTATTGACAACGGTAATGCTGTCAATGCTTTCAGGCTGCGGCCTTATAGAGTCAACCGGGCTCAGCGATGAGGAGGATGAGCTTGTAGCCGAATACGCTGCGGGTGTGATCATGAGATACAGTGCGGATAAGAAGGGCGGATTGGGTGATCTTAAGCCTACTCCGGAACCCATCCCCTGGGTCGATCCGGCCTCGGTGACACCTGCTGAGGCCCCACAGGAGGAAGAGGATGATACGGAAGAAGAGATACCCATGGAAGAGGTGGAAGAACGCGCAGATGACTCCGCTGCAGCCGGGACTCAGGGATTTAACGGTAACAATCTGGCTGCGGCAATAGGAGTTGACGGGTTTGATATTACGTATCAGGGATATGAAACGGTGGATGTATATCCCGAAAGCTCAGGAGATGACCTGTCTTTCTCTATGCAGTCGACACCCGGCCATAAGCTGCTGGTTGTACATCTTGATGTTATGAATAATGATCCGCAGGAGAAGCAGTGCGATGTTTTGTCCTGTAATGTTAAATTCAGGGTACTTATCAATGAAACCCAAAGAGTTAATGAGCAGATGACCATCCTGCTTAATGATCTTAAGTCATATAACGAAACAGTACCGGCGAATTCTTCCGTTGACACCGTTTTGGTCTTTGAAGTTGAGGATCAGGTTGCCGAAAATATCAACAGTCTGTCTCTTGTTGCGGTAACTGCCGCAGGAGAATCGACATTTTCCCTCAAATAGAAGAATCAGGTGGTATTAAATGGACATTCATGAAGGATATGCCTTGATACAAAAACTCAAAACAGGTATAAGCTCAGTGGTTATAGGTAAGGAATCGGCTGTTGAACTTATGCTTACGGGTCTTGTTTCGGGTGGACATGTTATGATAGAGGATACACCCGGAACGGGGAAAACACTGATGGCCAAGACTCTTGCGGCGCTGGTTTCCTCATCGTTTTCGAGGATACAGTTCACCCCGGACCTTTTGCCCGCTGATATAACCGGACTAAATGTATATGACCAGAAGGAAGGGACCTTCAGGTTTATAAAGGGCCCGGTTTTTTCAAATATAATACTGGCAGATGAGATAAACAGGGCTACACCCAGGACGCAGTCGGCTCTTTTGGAGGCAATGGAGGAGGGACAGGTGACGGTTGACAATGAAACCTATATACTGGATAAACCTTTTATTGTTGTTGCTACTGAGAATCCGGTGGAGACTGTGGGAACATTCCCGCTGCCGGAGGCTTCTCTTGACAGGTTTGCCATGTACCTGTCCATGGGAACGCTGAGCCCGGAGGATGAGGTCAGAATGCTTAATGTTATAGGAGAAGGCCATCATGATGAGATGGTGGAGCCGGTGTGTACAGGAAGTGATATTGAAGCAGTGAAAGATTTATCTGATAAGATCTATGTCCATGATGATCTGAAGGATTATATGGTAAAGATAACACAGAAAACCCGCACGGTGCCTTCTGTTCAGATGGGGGTAAGCCCAAGGGCGACCCTCTGGCTTATGAAAACCTCAAAAGCCCATGCCTTTATAAGCGGGAGGGACCATGTGATACCCGATGATATAAAGGAAGTGGCAGAATATGTTCTGGCACACAGAATGATAACCTATGCCGGACGTGATATAGCAGCCAAAAGAAGGGTGATAAAAGAGATCCTTGCGGGTATAGAGGTTCCCGCTGAGGAATGGAGCAGGAGATGAGGCTTTTTTTTGCGCTTCTTGCAGGGGCTGCTCTTTATTTTGCGCAATTGTATCTTTACAGATACTTCTGGAAGGAAGGTCTTGACGTATCGATCGCCTTCGGACGTGATATTTTGAGGGAAGGCGAGGAAAACGAACTGATAGAAACCATCGTGAATGATAAAGCGCTTCCGCTCCCGGTCGTCCAGGTAAAGTTTAACATTACAAGAACCTTTGAATTCAAGAGGCAGGATAATTCGGCAGTCACAGACCAATATTACAGAAACGATTTCTTCTCGCTCCTCCCCTACAGGAAGATAACCCGGATATACGGATTTAAGTGCACACGACGTGGATACTATACGGTAAAGGGACTTGATGTTGTATGTAAAGACCTCTTCCTTACGGGAATGCAGCTGTGGTCTGTAAAACCGGAAGCCGCAGTGTGTGTGCTCCCGGGAAGGATTACTCCCGACAGGATGACCCGATCGGTAGTTGAACTGATGGGAGATATAATAGATGAGATAAAGAGGAATGAGGATCCGTTTGAATTCGCGGGAATAAGGGAGTATCAGCGAAACGATCCCATGAACAGGATAAATTGGAAGGGAAGCGCAAGAGCGCAGAGAATGCTGGTCAACAAGTTTTATACTACTCTTATGAGACGCGTGGTCATCTTTCTTAATGCAGAATGTCATATAAAGTGGCATGAAGAGGTTTTTATAGAAGAGGAGATCCGGCTTGCCGCTTCCCTGGCGGAAAGATTTATATCAGAGCATATACCGGTGGCTCTTTACTCGAACGGATGCGATATTATAACCGGACAGCCTGTAAATATTGATGAGGGAGCGGATGCCCTGCATCTTTCAAATATGGAAATAAAGCTTGCACGGCTTGATGCCTCCTCGGTTAAGGGCGATTTTGCACTTATGCTAAAGGAAAAACTCTCTGATAAAAAGTATGACCGTACCGAGTGTATAATAATATCGAACTACAGAAAACAGGACCTTTATGATGCTTATACGGATATTAAGGACAGAGGGCTATCCGTACACTGGATAATTCCCGAATACGGTATGATGGAACCCAGGCTTGCAGGTATGGGCGACGAACATATAGTAAAATGGACGGTCGGAAATGGGAGCTAAGCGTTATCTGCTATGGGCCGAATGGCTGAATAATTTAATGATATTCATGCTCTGGCATATGGGGACGGAATGGGTATTCAGTCTGCTTAAACTTAAAACATCACCCGTCCTGCCCGTCATGACAGGTCTGATCCTTCTGTGTGCATATTTATGCCGGGTTTACGTTGATAAGCTGTTAGTATTTTTTGGTATTCATTGTCTTGAAGCGGTCATTCTTCTTTTTCTGCCTGTATCCATACAATATAAGGTTGTTTGTCTCCTTATATGGGGAATAATTTCACTGTGCGATTTATTTTTCTGGACCGGCGACGGGGACAGGAGTTTTTCGATGATCCATCCTGTTGCGGTGCTTTTTATCCTGACAATATTTGCCTATGCCTCGTGGCATGACATTTCCGGGCTTGTCAGGGGATCATACGTATGCGGGATCCTTTTTGTTTCACTATTCTTTATAAGAACCTATCTGCTGAATGCAATAAAGCTTGCATCGGATATGCAGATGAATACAGCGACTCCGCTTGATGAGATGCTTAAAAACAACGGACTTA
The DNA here is from genome assembly GCA_003535955.1 of Lachnospiraceae bacterium. Classification (GTDB taxonomy): domain Bacteria; phylum Bacillota; class Clostridia; order Lachnospirales; family Lachnospiraceae; genus UBA2868. The sequence goes on from DPZM01000201.1 coordinate 9,395, forward strand.
TGGTCCTGCTGCTCGTGATCTTCTTTACGTTGTTTATGTTTTTTATAAGATCGGAATCACTTGCATACGGTCTTCGTACTCTTATCCGTTCACTTTCGGGCCTTATAAGAAAGATCCTTCTGTTTGTATTAAAGCTCTTTGTAAAGGAAGATGCCGGAGGGGCACAGGTAAGTGAGTCCGTTGGATTTTCACCCGATCTTACAGCAGTATCTGCGATACCCATGTGGGTTCTCACTCTTTTACAGGCGGTTGAAAAGGTTCTTATTATTTCGGTTCTGGCTTTTTTTGTATATTTTGTCCTCAAAGGACTGGCAGCCTTTATCAGGTTATACTTCTACAGACATGGGTATGATCTTAAGATGATGGAGAATGAAGACTATATCGACGTGAATGAAAGGATCAGGCCGGGGATCAGACACAGGGCAAGACGTTTATTTACAGCGGGGGATGAAAGAGAGCGGATCAGGCGTAAGTATAAGAGGGAAGTTGAAACCTTAAGAAGGGGCGGATATGTGCTCAAAAGGGATCACACTCCAAGAGAGAGAGCAATAGATGTCGGCGATGATGACTTCGGTGAGTTGACTGAGAAATATGAAAATTTAAGGTATGGAAAAGAGTAAAAAGCAAAAAGAAGTTGAAATTGACAAAATTCACAGATAATTCTAAAGATTTTATACTTTTTTGTGTATTTTTCAAATTAACTGTGTTATAATATGGTCAGGCGTTTTACAAATAAGCAATCGTGTGACGCAGATAATCAAAATAACGAACAGTCATAAGGGATTTGCCGCAATCGGAACAACTTATGGCAAAAGATGAGGTGATGGTATGGACACTAAGATTCTATTGGAAAATGGTACAAATGAGCTGGAGATCCTGGAGTTTAAAATAGGGGATAACTCATACGGGATCAATGTTGCCAAGATAAATGAGATCATTACATATCAGCCGGTTACGCCGGTTCCTAATGCTCATCCGAGCATAGAGGGTATATTTATGCCGCGTGATACGATGATCACTGCAATAGATCTTAGAAACGCATTGCAGCTTGGCGAGTCGGCGCCGGGAGGTCTCTTTATCATCACCAATTTCAATAAACTGGATGTTGCGTTCCATGTGGATAAGGTAGTCGGAATAAACAGATATTCCTGGAAGCAGATCATAAAGCCCGATGCAACCATTAATAATGGTGAAGAGGGTATTTCAACCGGTGTTATCAAGATGGATGACAGGCTTGTCATAATCCTTGACTTTGAGAAGATCGTAACGGATATCTCACCCGAAACAGGTCTTAAGCTTACTGAGATAGATGCCCTCGGGGAAAGGGAGAGAAGCCAGAAACCAATCGTTATCGCCGAGGACTCGCATCTTCTTAACAAGCTTATATGTGATGCTCTTACCAAGGCAGGATATACCAACATTAACAGGAACGAGGATGGATTGGCAGCATGGAATTACATCAACGAGTGTCTTGATAAGGGTGAGCTTGACCAGAAGGTTGCCTGTGTTATTACCGATATAGAAATGCCTCAGATGGACGGTCACAGGCTTACCAAGCTTATTAAGACAGATGACAGGCTTAAACACATTCCCGTGGTTATTTTCTCATCTCTTGTTAATGAGGAGATGAGACGTAAAGGTGAAGCCCTCGGAGCTGATGCCCAGCTTAGCAAACCGGAGATAGGAAAGCTTGTGCAAGAGATAGATAAGCTGCTTCAGTGATCTTAAGGTGATTTCTGACAGGAGAACTTCATAAGGAGTTCTCCTTTTTTCTGTTACAAAGTTGTTTGATGCTTGAAACTATGATAAACTGTTATTTTGGATGATAGTGATCAGACGGATCTTATCGGCAGGAGATGGATATGAGTTCAACAGAGGAATATCTTGACGGGTTGCTGGATGAGATGATGGGGAAGAAAACCATTGTTTCAGACGAGCCGGAAGTACCCAAAGAAGAAACTAAAACCGAAGATGGAACAATAGATGAACCCGAGACAGTTGAAGGCTTACTTGATCCGCAGGAAATGCCGGAGGCTCCGACGGATATCCCGGTAGTTGAAGAAGTACCGGCAGAAGAAATACCCACCGAAGAAATACCGGTTGAAGGACCTGAAGAAGCACCTGTGGAAGTATCTGCAGAAGAAATACCGGCAGAAGAAGTACCGGTAGTAGAAACACCTGTAGAAGATGCGCCGGCAGAGGAAGCACCGGTAGAAGCAATAT
>DPZM01000032.1 GCA_003535955.1 Lachnospiraceae bacterium
AAGAAAAAAGGCATAAACGGATTCAACGTGGCAGTGGTCATAAACACTGTAATCCTGATTATTGCGGGCGCCCTTTTCGGATGGGAGATAGCCCTGTACTCGGTTATATTCCAGTATGTTTCTACGGCAGTCATAAACGTCCTTTACAGAAAATACCAGCAGGCAACGCTCTTTATCGTGACAACGGCACCGGACGAGGTCAGTTCGCTTATCTATGACATGACAAGGCATGGTGCAACGATTATCTACGGCAGGGGATCATATGAAGATGAGAGCACCAAGTCTGTGGTATATTCCGTCATTACTGCCACTCAGGTCAGCAAGGTCGTAAACGCACTGCACGAAATAGATCCCGCCGCCTTTGTGAACGTGTTCAAGTCAGAGAGGGTGTCGGGCAGGTTCTACCGCATTCCGGAGGATTAATTGAAATGAAGACCGTCAGGGTGGTTGCGGCAGTGATCCGTGAAGACAATCGGATATTCGCAAAACATACATTTATTCAGGAATTTGATAATTGTATAATAATTATTAAGAATGTACCGGCGCTTGTTTGTTCGCAGTGCGGCGAAGTGTATTACAGTGATGAGATTTCGGAAAAGCTGGAAGAAATAGTAAATCGCCTCCAGATTATGGTTAAGGATGTTGCAATATTTGAATATGATAAAGTAGTAAAAGCAGCTTGACAGTTTGTTGCCTGCTCAGGTTGTAGCGGAGGCATGACAATTCATCACGGAACTGTGATTGGTACTCCGAGTTATGGAGAGGTATTTATTAAGAGTGTAAATGTTATATGAGATATAGAATAGGGTGGGTTTTGCGGCTCGCCTTTCTTTGTATAGATTGATTTGAAAGCGACTTGTCAATGACGGCAGGTCGTTTTTGTTAAAATAGTTCCCGTTAGATGACACTTTATTTTTACATATAGACTAATATATAGAAATGGAGTGTGTCAAATATGAAAGCTGACAGGGATTATCGGAAGGTGCTCGGGGACAATCTGATCCGCATTATGGAGAATAGAGGACTGTCCCAAGCAGATATGGCAAGAGCGTGTCATACAACAAGACAATCATTCAATAAGATATTGAATAGACACAGCAGACTGGATGCGGAGAAAGTATTCCATTTTCAACTGAACGGGATAGGACCGGGCGAGATATTTCATGATGAGGAATATGAAAAGAAAAAAGTCAAAGAAAAATATGGGGCTCCCGATGAATATCTATTCGATTATATCCTGAAAGATCTTGAAACTTACACCGATAGAAACAAGAAAGAATCAAAGAAGAGGAAGATAGAAAGGCTTACGTATATTATTTCAGTATGTAACGATCTTATACGCAAGCTGAATGAATAAAGCTGTAACCATAGTAGAACATACCGGGTTGCGGATATCTGTTATTGCGGATATTTGCAGCCCGTTTATTTTATTATTATATAGGAGGGTTAGAAATGGGTAAGGGTAAGAGTAAGAGATATTCGCTTGCAGGCAAGCGGATATGAAACGTATGTATTTTTGAAGTGTGATCTTGCGTATCTGACAAGGGAAGTGCCGGCATGTGATATGAGCAGGGGAGCACGTGATCTGTTTGAAGCGATGATAGCCGAGGAGGAGATTACTGATGATAAGGTAGAGAAGCTGCTTATCGGTCTGTGCAGCATGATGGATGTGGATGCAGTGGTAAAGCGTACACTTGCCATGGTGAAGAGCTTTGAGATCAACGGTGATATATATCATCTGATTCTTGACAAGCTGTATTTCGGTGATGAGATTCTTAAGAATATTGATGTGCAGAACAAGCTTCATTATTCACACGGCGTATATCATCTGAAGAAAAACGAGGCGATCATGCTGTTTGGCGTGACATTCTGGTCTGAAATCATATATCACTGGGATAATTCCGTGGATGAAATGAAAGAGATTGAGAATAGGAATGGCAGGGACAACAGCCTGTCATCGGCAAGAGAGGAAGAGCTTAAGAACCTGTCGGATGAGGATTACGCATAAGTAGTGTCTGCTCATTAAGTCGCCATTTAGGCGAAACTGTTAATAGTTGATATTTCCGGCAGTTTTTGCTGCCTTTTGTACCTTGAAAAAATCGAAATCAAAAATAGGAAAATATGAACATCCGTAAGGCGGTCCACATTCATCGCTATGATTGATAATGCAATGGAGCTACGGGTTGTGGTATCCAACTTTGTTCGGATCAATCCCAGCCCATAACACCTTTTCGCAAGACTGAACCCTCTTTCTACTTCGATACGATCTACGTTATCGCTGTATGCCTGCTGTTTTTCTTCTTTGGTCAACTGTCTTGGTCTCCCAAGAGCAGGACCCGAAACCCGTATGTTGTGTGCCTTGCAGTAAGCCAGATTATTTCTGTTGCGGTATATCTGATCCACCAGCACACGCTCCGGATAATGACCGGTTCTTTGATGATAATTGATGATCGAACTGATCAATACATCACTTTCATTGTATGCATCAAAGGATAGTTTTTCGAGTCTGGCGATTCCGTTTTCATCAATGCTCATATCAAGCTTGGCGCCGAACTCAGTAGGTGATTTTGCTTTGCCTCTTAATATCGGTCTGATGTACGGCTGGCTTATGCTGCATATACGATCCTTTACACTATGGACCTTGTTCTTGTACATGTATTCCTGTTGCTCGAACAGTTCGTTGATCACTCGGATACGCCTCAGTTGCTTCTTTGTGAGTTTCACATCATCCTGTTCAAGGAGCAATTCAATGTATCCAAGGTCGCGCCTGACATACTGTAATTGTTTCTTGATCGCCTGGCGTATTTTCTTTGTTGTGCGTTTTCTGCATTTAGCCAGACTCAGGTAATCTTTACGAGCATTATCACGGTACATGCGAGG
>DPZM01000085.1 GCA_003535955.1 Lachnospiraceae bacterium
CTTTATCTTCGGAAGTTCCCTGTCCCTACAGAGAACATCGCCCGATTCGCAGATGTTTCCGCACACGGTTACCTTCTCCGTTCTGCCCTTTACTCTTTTTACAACCTTGCCTTCCGATATCACCTCTATATCATGCCAGGAATCATACATGGATGGGCGCACCAGAACATTCATGCCCACATCCGTTCCTATGTATTTAACCCCGGAGTTCTGCTTGACGGCATTAACGCGTCCTAACAGCACGCCTCCTTCGGCCACGCAGTACCTTCCCGGCTCACTCTTAAAGAGGGGCGCACAACCGTATTCCCTTACGAAGGCATCCAGCTTAACCGTAAATTCTCTTGAAAAGGTTTCCATATCGAACTCTGCTTCATCATCGAGCTTATGATAGGGAATACCGTATCCTCCTCCAAAGTCAATGAATTCAAGATTCTCAAACCTCATCGCTATCCTGAGAAGATTGTCAACAGCCGCAAGAAAAGGAGCTGTATCCATATACTGCGACCCAACATGCTGGTTTATCCCGACTATCTTAAGATCGTATTTCTTCGCCGTTTCAAATATACCGTCTATATCCTCTTCCGCTATACCGAACTTGGTCTTTTTACCCGCGGTAACCACCTTCTCATGATGACCCGCTCCAACTCCCGGATTGATCCTGACGGCACATCTTCCGCCGGGACACATCCTGCCAAACCTGTCAAGCTGATCAAGTGAATCAAGAGAGATCATTATATTATTGTCAATGGCAAACCGCATCTCTTCAGACGATACATTGTTTGGCACATAAAAGATCCTGTCCGGCGAAAAACCGGCCGCTAGCAGCATCCTCATCTCTCCCTCACTCATTGCGTCGGCATTGACACCCACAGAATTTGCGATCCTCAGTATTTCAAGATTTGTATTTGTCTTGCACGAGTAATTGGCCCTGTAGGGGTATTTTTTTATCACACCCGCAACTCTTAACATCCTGTCCCTGATGATATCTTCGTTGTAAACATAAAGGGGCGTCCCGTATTTTCCCGCGATCTCCTCAGGATCATTTCCTTTGAAAAAATCCACATTTTCGATAAATGATCTCATAACAAGCCTCCCTCATAAATTCTTATTAAAAGCTCTTAATCGCCGATAAATCCCTCCACGCCTCTTAATGATCCGTCTGATGTAAGATTACTCTTTCCATCGCTTGACTTGGCAATAATGTATTGGCCCTTAACTCCGGAATCCTCGTCGCTTATCTTCTTTGCCACTCCGTTTTCTGATGTATAGCTATAGCTTACAGCACCTCCGCTTTTTTGTGTACCCTCAAGCCTCATCGTACCGTTCTCAAGACCGTCCGTGTAATTACCCTTTATAACCTGCTTGCTTAAACCCGACGGTCCGATCTTATCCTTATAATAATTCGATGTCGATGTTCCTTCGCCGTTTGGCTTATCGTCACTCCACTCTCCTTCATACACGAAAGAGCCTATGGCAGATGACTCTGCATATACTGCCCTCATAAGTATCCCGTGGCCGTTGCGCTTATCGCCGGAAAAATCACCGTAATAATAATAACCGTCCCTGTACACGGCGATACCCTTGCCCTCGCGTATTCCTTCGGGTGTTTTGGTCCCGTAATAGAATGAATTCTCACCGATCACCTCGTCTGCAAAATCGGTAAATTCCTCAGTCCGCATCATATCCTTGACGGCATCAAGATCCTCACCTTCGAAGCATTCATACAGCTTCTGCAATGTAGATGCGTGCTCCTGTTCGATCGCGGCCCGCTCCGCTTCCTCTGCAGCCTTTGCTTCCTCCTCGGCCCTTATCCTTGCACGCTCTTCCTCGACAGCTTCGATCTTCTGTCTCATTGAATCATCACCGGTATTATCGAATCCGGTCTGCAATGAAGCCAGCATGTTGTCCTCATCATCCAGGCTTTCATAGATATTGGCTATCCCCCAGTAGGGACTCTTGTTGGTCTTGTTATATAGCAGGGATTTCTGGTAATAATCAACCGCCTCGGATGAATTCTCGCTTCCTTCGGCAAGTTTGATATAGGCATATGATATAGCGTTTTTTATCTCTTCACTCTCAGGCTCGTAATTTAATGCATCATCATAGTATGAAATTGCCGTGGCATAATCACCCGAATCCATGTATTTACTGCCGGTTACAAGAAGATCTGCCAGCTTATTGGCCTCGGACGAATTACTTACACCGTAATAAACACCCATTATTATGGCTATGACTATAACGATCGCAGTGGCTATCGCCATCACAAGCCTTGCATTTTTAGTATTCACTGTCTATCCTCCACCCCCGGACTTTCTATCTGCCAGTCTATGGGCTCGATCCCGTTCTGCTTCAGGAACTCATTTGCCTTTGAAAAGTGCCGGCATCCGAAGAATCCCCGGTAAGCCGACAGGGGACTGGGGTGCGGGGCCGTAAGCACAAGCTGTTTCTTATTGTTAAGCATGCTCTTCTTGGCCTGCGCAGGCTTCCCCCACAGCATATATACAATCGGCCTGTCCTCCTCATTAAGGGCCCTTATTGCGGCATCGGTGAATTCCTCCCATCCGATATCCTTATGGGAATTGGCTGCGTGAGCCCTGACCGTCAGCACGGTATTCAAAAGCAGGACCCCCTGCCTGGCCCATTTCTCAAGATATCCGTTATCCGGGATATAACAGCCAAGATCATCATGAAGTTCCTTGTATATATTAACAAGTGACGGTGGAATATCAATACCGGGTTTTACCGAAAAAGACAGTCCGTGTGCCTGTCCCGGCTCATGATAAGGATCCTGTCCGAGAATAAGAACCTTTACTTCGCTTAGAGGTGTTAAGGCAAATGCATTGAAAATATCATCTGCAGGCGGATAAACAACCCCCTGCGTATATTCCCTTCTTACCGTTTCATACAGCCTTCTGTAATAAGGTTTGGAGAACTCGGCCCGTAGCGGTTTAAGCCAGTCATTATCTATTGCTGCCATTATAATCTCACCGGTACTCCCTTCCCTTTTAAATACTCTTTAAGATCGGTAATATCAAGCTCCCTGTAGTGGAACAGGGATGCCGCCAGTGCGGCATCAGCCTTGCCGTCCGTGAGGGCTTCATAAAAATGCTCCATACTGCCGGCTCCGCCGGAAGCGATAACAGGTATGTCAACATTTTCCGATATGGTCCTTGTAAGTTCTATATCATAACCGTTTTTGGTTCCGTCGCAGTCCATACTTGTGAGCAGGATCTCACCTGCACCCAGCCTGCATGCCTTCATGGCCCACTCCACGGCATCAATGCCCATATCTATCCTTCCGCCGTTCTTGAATATATTAAAGCCCTTGCCGTCTGCCCTGCGTTTTGCATCTATCGCCACAACAACGCACTGGCTTCCGAACTTGTCCGCAGCCCTTGAGATAAGATCGGGATCCATTATTGCGGCCGAATTCACGGCAACCTTATCGGCTCCCTCCCTGAGTATCATCCTGAAATCATCAACGCTTCTTATACCGCCGCCGACGGTGAAGGGAATAAATATAGTTTCCGCGATCTTTCTCACAAGCTCCGTCTTTATGTTTCTGGCATCCGAAGATGCGGTAATATCGAGAAAAACAAGCTCGTCGGCACCGGATGCATCATAAAGCCTGCTCACCTCTATCGGATCGCCGGCATCCCTTAAATTAACAAAGTTGGTTCCCTTGACCACCCTTCCGTTATTTACGTCCAGGCAGGGAATTATCCTCTTGGTGTACATATCCGTCTCCGTATCAAATGTCGATAAAGTTTTTAAGTATCTTAAGGCCTACTTTTGAGGATTTCTCCGGATGGAACTGGCAGGCAAAAATATTATCCTTCTCCACAGAAGCATGGATACAGGTATTGTATTCGGTTTCGGCCTTTACAACCTTCTCCTCTGCCGCCTTTAGATAATAAGAATGGACAAAGTAGACATACGCCCCTTCATCTATTCCCTTAAAGAGTCTTCCGTCGTTTTTCAGGTGAAGGGAATTCCAGCCCATATGCGGTATTTTCTCATATTCTCCCTTTGGTATCTTAAGTATATCCCCCTTAACAAGTGACAGGCCGGATACACCGGGAGCCTCCTGCGATGTTTCAAATATAAGCTGCAGACCGAGGCATATACCCAAAAAAGGAGTACCCCTTTTAACCACATCCTTGATCACTTCTTCAAGACCGTATCCCCTGATCCTGTTCATGGCATCACCGAAAGCACCGACTCCGGGCAGAATGACTTTGTCTGCCTTAACTATGATCTCGGGATCCCTTGTAAGTACAGTGTCTGCGCCCAGATACATAAGTGCCTTCTCCACGCTCTTTATATTGCCGGCATCATAATCAATTATTGCTATCATCTTAATTCTCTAGTCCTCTATTTCTGATTCCTCACCCTCGATCACGGGATTCACTACCGTATCCTCAGGTTCCGAAACTGTTTCCTCCGTCTCCCCGGTAACGTCTGTCGGTGACTCAAGATAATCATGCAGTGCCCATGTATAGGTCTGCGAATCATTGATCGTCAAGAAGGTTCTGGCCTGTCCCGGTGATAAGGAAAATGTGCGGGTAAGCTCTGAGTTTATCTCGTTTTCATACTCGTTAAACTGTGCGGATATTCCCAGTCTTGCCGCATTCTCACGCTGTTCATCAGCCTCTCCGAGTCCCTGGATGAGAGCATTTAACGCATCTATCTTCATTCCAAGCTTAAGATAGTTCCTGTACGAGCGTAACCTCTGTTCAAGCTTATAGAGTATAAAGCTCTTATCATAAAGCTCCTGCTGCTCATCATTAAGCCTGTGGCCGGTAAGAGCCATATATGATGCCTGATAGTTGCCTTCATCGAATGCCGCGTACGCATCGCCCATATCTGTATAATAGGGTACAACCATAGCTGCCATACCGATAAGAATACCCACCGACAGAGCCGACAGCATAATAAGTGTAACCTTCTTCTTGGGAAGTCTTGGCATCTTAAACAGTTCAGGATCCCTTGGCTTCTTTTCTTTCTTGGGCTTTTCCTTTTTGGGCTTTTTCTCTTTCTTGGGTTTTTCCTTCCCCCGCTTCTTCTCCTTCCCCCGCTTCTTTTCCTTCTTTTCCTTCTTTTTCTTCTTGCCACCCTCGTCCTCGGCGCCCATTTCCTTAAGTATCTGCTCGTTATCGACAGCGCCCGCCGCAGCTATATCCTTGGCTGTTTCTTCTGCAAATACATTGGGAAGCTCTTCATCGTTCTCTCCCGGAACTTCGGTCAGGGCATCAATAACCCGTGCGAAAAAGCCTTTCTTGGGCTTCTTTCTTGAAGCGGCTTCATCCCCTTTCTCAACAACCTCAAGATCAACACCCTCATATTCGGGAATATCATTGAATTCCATTCCTGCGAGTGCCTGATCCATATCAGCCTTAAGCGCGGCTTCTTCAGGAGTAAGTTCTTCTTCTGTCTTGACCTCAAGTTCAGGATCGGATGTACCCTTCTTCCTGTTCTTCCTCTCTTCCTTCTCCCTGCGTTTTCTTTCTTTTTCCGCTTCCTTTGCAGCCTTTTTGGCTTCTTTGGCCTTCTTTCTTTTTTCGGCGGGGGTTAATTCTTCCTCATCTTCTCCTTCGTCATCAGTTATATCCAAGAGGTTTGGAAGTTCTTCATCGGCTTTATTAAGTACCCCCGGATCAACAGCTTCGAAATTATCGTTTTTATCCAACAGATCCCCGATCTCAGATATCTCGCTATCATCGGAATCAGCGATCAGGTCACCAAGGTCAGCCTCCTCACCGGCTGCAGCCGATGCAGGATCACCCATATCCTCAATGGATTTAAGGAGAGAATCGATCTCATCCTCTGTCATGATCTCATCGGACCCGGCAGCTCCTGTGTCGGATCTATCGGATTCTTCGCCGCCACTTTCTTCGGCCGGAGCAGTCACTTCATTTATAAAGTCGGCGATCTCGGCTATCTCAGCCGAATTGCTCTCTATAGCAGTCTCATCTACGATAGAATCCACAAGGCCAATATCGTCCATGGGATTTTCATCCGCAGATTGGGCTTCATCCTCTGTTTCAGGTGTCTCTTCAACCGGCGGGATTTCTTCTTCCGTTGCCGGAATTTCTTCAGAGGACAGAATCTCTTCTTCCGCTACAGGTACCTCT
>DPZM01000019.1 GCA_003535955.1 Lachnospiraceae bacterium
AGAGGAAGTCCCTGTGGCAGAGGAATTCCCGGCAGCAGAGGAAGCACCGATTGCAGAGGAAGCCCCGGTGGCAGAAGAAACCCCGATTGCGGAAGAAACCTCGATTGCGGAAGAAACCCCGATTGCGGAAGAAACCCCGATTGCGGAAGAAACCCCGATCGCAGAGGAAGCATTGGTGACGGAGGAAGCACCGATTGCAGAGGAAGCGCCGGCTGACACAGAAGAAACCGCAGGTCCCGGAGCAGGCAGTGTGGAATATGAAGCTGAAAAAGAGAAGGAGGACGACTCCTCTTTGGCTAAGGATAAGGAGATGCGTGAAGTCACCATATCCATCAATGATTTCTCTGATGCCTTCAAGTCATACGATACCTATACCTATGGAGGAAAGGGAACCCTGTATGCCGCATCAGGCGCAGTAAAAACCTACATTCCCGACTTTAAGGTAACTCAGTTTTATGAGACCTCAAGACTTGATGACTTTACCTATGGGTCTGATTCCCGCGGAGGCCGTGGAATACCTTATGACAGCAGTGATAACATCCAGATCTTCGTGGAAGAGGATGATGAAGATGACTATGACTACCCTGATCACACTGATGAACCGGCAAAAGAGGAAGGCCCTGAAAGTGAACGGGTTATCAAAGAACAGGATGTTAATTCAGATGCCGGTGATGATCTGGATCTCGACGGACTGACCGATAAGATCGTGACAAATACCGAAAAGGAAAGTGCGGAGTTTGACAGGGCACGCGAACTGTCCGAGATGGGGCCTGCCCCGGTTTTGCCTGATTTTTCACCGGATAAACTGAGAAGGATGAACGATAATGTAGGGGATGAGGATGACGAAAACAGTCATCTGTACAGGCCGGTCAATTTTTAATGATTTTTTAATGATCATGAGGGGAACCGAAGAGGAGGAAAAACATGGCTAAATTTGCGATCGCCGGAATAGTCCAGGTTGAAACGATTGTCAGGGTTGATGAGATACCTGTGTCATACCTGCCGGTAACAAACAAACCCAATACGATTTTTACGAATGTGGGCGGTGACGCCTATAATGAGCGTGTGGCCCTTAAAGCCCTTGGGGATGATGTCGAATTCTTCTCCATGATAGGCAAGCATGATCTGAATGGACTCTTCTGGAATGAAGATTTCAAGGGTGACAGTGACTATGTTCTGCCCGTGCTTAAAGAGACTCCGACGGCTGTTATCCTGTATGACAGCAACCGCAGGCAGCAGATATTTGAAGATATCAAGGACATGAGGGATGTGGAATTTAATCTTGAGCTTTTTAAGGAGAAGATAAAGGATGTGGATGCCGTGATCCTTGCAAATGCCAATTTCTGCCGGCCTCTGGCCAAAGCCGCCAAGGAGGCGGGGAAAATGCTCGCTATCAACTTCCGCGGCTTTACCGAAGAGAAGATGAAGTATAACGAGGATTATTTTGAGATGGCGGATGTCATTTACGTATCCGATGACAATATTGTCGGTAAGGCGGATGAATTCGTACGTAAGCTGGCAGACACATACAAGGCCGGGATCATCATACTGGGTCAGGGCTCCAAGGGTTTGACCATCTTCTCAAGAAAGGACGACTTGCTGGCTGGCTACAGGCCTGTCAAGACCAATGAGATAGTAAACACCGCAGGCGCAGGCAATTCGCTCTTCTCCTGCTTCCTTCATTGCTATGTTACAACCAATAATGCTGTTCATGCGATAAAGAACGCGCTTCTCTTTGCGTCATATAAGATCGGTTATATGGGGACAAGTAACGGATTCCTGACGGAGGGAGAGCTTGAACACTGGTACAGGCTGATATGGGGAGCCGGTAAGTAGGAGGGAGCATTCTGCGAAGCAGAATTCAGGATGCGACCGACGATTGGCCGCTGAGCGAAGCGAGGGGGCATTACCAAATATATTTAGAAAGAGTACAGGGTAAATATAAGCAGGGAGAGATCATGTTACCTCCGGAATACGTAAACCGAATGAAAACCCTTCTTGGGGCCGAGTACGATGATTACTTAAAGAGCCTGGAAGGACCGATGATAAAGGCGCTGCGCTTAAATCCGCTTAAGGCGGAGAAAGCGCAGCTTTTTGGCTTGTGCAGGGATGTCTTTGGGGATGTCTTTGAACAGGTTCCCTGGGAGCCTATGGGGTTATATTATCCTGTTGATGATAACCTTTTACGGCCGGGAGCCAGTCCCCTGCATGAAGCCGGAGCCTATTATATTCAGGAACCCAGCGCGATGAAACCGGTGACTCTGCTTGATATAAGGCCCGGGCAGCGGGTTCTTGACCTGTGTGCCGCACCCGGCGGGAAGTCAAGCCAGATCGCAGGTTATATGAAGGGCCGGGGTCTTCTTGTATGCAACGAACCTGTGGGGAAACGGGCTAAGATCCTGTCGAGGAACATAGAGCGTATGGGGATCGGAAATGCCCTTGTGTTAAATGAGATGCCACAGAAACTTAGTGAGAGGTTCACCGGCTTTTTCGACCGGATTTTGGTGGATGCGCCCTGCTCGGGTGAAGGAATGTTCAGAAAGAACGAGGAAGAGGCCCTTCGCGAATGGAGTACCGAAAATGTCGCCATGTGTGCCAAAAGACAGGCGGAGATACTTGACCACGCAGCAATGATGCTTGCTCCGGGTGGTCTTGTCGTTTATTCGACCTGTACATTTTCCTATGAGGAAGACGAGGGACTGATCGAAACCTTTGCAAAGTCGCATCCTGAATATAAACTTATATCCATGGAGAAGCTCTTTCCCCACAAGGTACGGGGTGAAGGCCACTTCATGGCTGTCCTTAAAAAGGAAGGTACAGGGAGTGCATCTGCAGAAGGAGCCCTCACAAGGAGTAGAAATAAGACCGGGAGTTGCGGCGGCGATATGCAGCTTGGGGCGTATGATGAATTTTGCCTTGAAATGTTTGGAAAGAAGCTGACGGAGGATGAAGGATACAGGGACAGGCTGACTTTTTTCGGAGAGAATCTCTACCTGCTCCCGGAAGGAGCTCCGGGACTTAAGGGTCTTAAGACAGAACGGGCCGGCCTGCAGCTTGGAAGCGTCAAAACAGACGGAAGAGGGCGAGCAAGGTTTGAGCCTGCTCATGCCCTGGCCCTGTCGATCGGAAGGGATATGACGGGAGAAAACAAAACCATCAATATAACAATGGATGAGGCGGAAGAATATATTCGCGGAATGACAATTGCCGGTAAAACAGTGTATAATAACGGCTGGGTTCTTGTATGTGTGGAAGGTTTGAGCCTTGGCTGGGGAAAACTGGTGAACGGGACCCTGAAAAATCACTATCCCAAGGGCTTAAGGATCATGGGGTGAGAAATACCGGTATAAACATCCGGGGAAATGGAAAGAAAAGGGTGGATCATGAGTGCTGACAAGAAGATAAATGAAGAAAAAAACGGAACATATACCTGCGGATGCGGTGAAACCCACGGTACGACAGAACTTGCAAGGATATTGGCCGAAATGCCTCCCGAGGAGGAGATATATGATCTTGCGGATTTCTTTAAGATATTTGCCGATTCCACAAGGATAAGGATCCTCTGTACTCTCCTTTACGGCGAGATGTGCGTGAGTGAAATAGGGGACGCACTCGACATGACCCAGTCTGCCATATCCCATCAGTTAAGGGTCTTAAAACAGGCCAAGCTTGTTAAAAACAGACGGGAGGGTAAGACAATATATTACTCTCTTTCGGACGGACATATCATGTCAATTTTAAGCCAGGGACTTGAGCATATAGAAGAATAGATAACACGCGTATCGTTAACCTTTACGTAACAAATAAATGAGTCAATCATAGCATTTGTTGTC
>DPZM01000017.1 GCA_003535955.1 Lachnospiraceae bacterium
TTTTGTCAATACTTAAAAATTCGTTTACTATAAAACGATCACGGAGGATAGGAGGATAACATACATGAAGGATTTTCTCTTTGGAGCCGCTTATTACGACGAATATATGCCCTATGACCGTATCGACGAGGACTTCAGGCTCCTTAAGGAGGGAGGTTTTAATACGGTACGCATTGCTGAGTCAACCTGGAGCACACTTGAACCCTCTGACGGGGTTTTCGATTTTACCCACATAGACAGGATGCTGGATGCAGCCCGTAAATATGATATAAAGGTCATAGTCGGGACTCCCACCTATGCGATCCCGTCATGGATGGCGAAGGAATACCCCGATATCCTGGCACTCAGCCCTTCCGGCAAGTGCGTATACGGAGCCAGACAGCAGAACAACCTTCTTAATCCGGACTACCTGCGGTTCTGCGAGCGCGTCATAAGAAAGCTTATATCCCATGTATGCGATCATCCCTGCGTTATCGGTTACCAGCTTGATAATGAAACAAGATCTGCAGATGATGTGTCACCCGAAACACAGAATATCTTTCTTGATAGAATAAAAAAGCAATATCCCGATATCAACGAATTCAACAGGGAATTCGGCTTAAGCTACTGGAGCAATTCCATATCCTCATGGGATGACTTTCCTGATATAAGGGGTACGATAAACGGAAGCCTACACGCTGCCTATATGAGGTTTCTTCGTGATGTTGTGAAGGAATTCCTTGAGTGGCAGGCGATAATGGTAAACGAATATAAGAAGCCGGGCCAGTTCATCACCCATAATTTTGACTTTTCATGGACCACGCACTCATACGGTCTCCATCCCCTTATCGATCAGGCCGGGACCGCTAAATACATGGATATAACCGGTATCGATGTATACCATGATTCAGGCGCGGGCCTTGACGGCAAGGAGATCGCCTTCGGGTCGGATCTTGCAAGGTCCCTTAAGAAGGACAATCATATAGTTCTCGAGACTCAGGCGCAGGGGAATCCGGGGTGGCTTCCATACCCCGGGCAGCTGCGCTTACAGGCTTACTCCCACGTTGCCGGAGGAGCAGTGGGTATTCTTTACTGGAACTGGCACTCGATCCACAATGCCATAGAATCCTACTGGAAGGGCATCTTAAGCCACGACCTTACTCCCGGTAAGACCTACGAGGAGCTCTCCTCCTGGATTAGAGAATTTGCGCTTAACAGTGATAAGCTTACGCCGATAAAAAAGCATAACAGCATAGCGATACTCGTGGATAACCACAGTCTTACGGGCCTTGACGAGTTCCCTATAAGTGATTCGCTTGACTACAACTATATTTTAAGGCAGATATATGACTGTCTGTATGAAATGAACTTGGAATGTGATCTTGTAAGGAAGCCGGATGACCTTGAACCATATAAGATACTGATCGTTCCCGCCCTTTACAGCTGTAACGACGGGGATATTGACAAGTTGAGGAAATATGTCCAAAACGGCGGACATTTATTCATGACCTTCAAAAGCTGCTTTTCCGATGATGAGTTGAAGATTTACCATGACAGGCAGCCCCATAAGATGAATGATATAATGAAGGCCGGATACGATATGTTTACCATACCCGATGAAGATACCCGTATAACCATAGGTGATACCGACTCGGAGGTGACCGGATGGATGGAACTGCTTGAAGCAGATGAAGAAAATATCTGGGCATATTACAGGCATCCCGTTTGGAAGAAATACGCTGCAGTGACCCATTCATCCTTCGGCAGGGGAACAGTAACGTATCTGGGCTGCCATATCGATAATGATGGACTCAAGGCTCTTATAACAAGACTTGCAGGTATCGCGCGGAAGGACATTCCCACCTTCTCCTTCCCCATCATAAAAAGAGGGGGATATAATAAGGATGGTAATTACATTACCTTCTATTTCAATTATTCATCCGATTATGTTACCTTCAGATACGACGGACCATCCGTACATGATCTGTTGAACGATAAGGATATAGAGGATGGACAGGATATATCGATAAATCCCTGGGATCTTGTAATTACTGTTTCGCAATGTGAATCGATTTGTTAAAGAGAACATAATAATTTATATCTTTTACTATATTAACGTCAGGAGGATATCATGAACATAAGCACACTTATTAAGGAACTTGTTATTTACGGCAGAAATACGGGACTTGTTGATGATGCGGATGAAACCTATACCATCAACCGCCTGCTTGAGCTCTTTAGGTTGAATGATTACGCTCCCGGGGATGTAAGCGGGGTCCGCCGGCTTGATCTTATCCTTTCGGATATGCTTGACTATTCCATAGCGGAGGGGCTTATCGAGGACACGATAACACAGCGCGATCTCTTTGATACGAAGATCATGGGGCTTATAACTCCTCCCCCCTCAGTGATCAGGAAGAGGTTCCATGATGCTTACTCATCCTCACCGAAGGAAGCAACCGGTCTATATTATGATTTTGCTAAAAATACCAATTACATAAGGACAGACAGGATCAAAAAGGACGTTAAATGGTCGACCGACACCGAATTCGGCAGGATCGATATCACCATTAATCTAAGTAAGCCCGAAAAAGATCCGAGGGATATAATCAAGGCAGGACAGGCTAAAAAGTCAGGCTATCCCGCCTGTCTTCTGTGCCGTGAGAATGAAGGGTACGCAGGCCATATCTCACATCCCGCCAGGCAGAATCACAGGATAATTCCCCTTACCCTGTGTAATGAGTCCTATTTCCTCCAGTATTCAC
This sequence comes from Lachnospiraceae bacterium, assembly GCA_003535955.1. GTDB lineage: Bacteria > Bacillota > Clostridia > Lachnospirales > Lachnospiraceae > UBA2868. The sequence continues at coordinate 2,745 of DPZM01000017.1, forward strand.
CCTACGTTTATTATAATGAGCACTGCATAATCTTTAATGAGGAACACATTCCCATGAAGATAGACCGGGCAGTCTTTAATAAGCTCCTTGATTTTGTAAGGCAGTTTCCTCACTATACCGCCGGCTCCAATGCGGACCTTCCGATCGTAGGCGGCTCCATCTTAAGCCACGACCACTTCCAGGGAGGTAATTACGAGTTCCCCATGGTCAGGGCCCCTTACGAGCGTGAATTCGATCTTAAGGGTTTCCCGGGAGTCCATGCCGGAAGGGTAAAGTGGCCTCTTTCAACAATACGCCTGCAGGGTAAGGATATAGACAGCATTGTGAACGCTGCAGACCACATACTTACCTCATGGAGAAAGTATACGGATGAGGATGCATTCATATATGCCTACACAATGAAACAGGGGACGGTTCCCCGTTTCACAAGACAAAACGAGGAACCGTCCCCTGTTTCATCAGGCATACCTCATAATACGATCACCCCGATCGCGAGGATGCGCGGTGACCTCTATGAACTCGACCTGGTCCTTCGCAACAATATAACAACGGAAGAATTCCCCCTCGGGGTATATCATCCCCATCAGGAGTATCACCATATCAAGAAGGAAAATATCGGACTTATAGAAGTTATGGGACTGGCCATACTTCCCGCAAGGCTCAAGAGTGAAATGGCCGCCCTTAAGGAAGCAATCCTTGAAGGCAGTGACTTAACGAAAGATGAAAGAACCGCAGCCCATGCCGATTGGGCAAAAGAATGGATGGGCAGATATGATGATATAAATAAGGACAACCTCGAC
>DPZM01000208.1 GCA_003535955.1 Lachnospiraceae bacterium
ATATAAAACACATGCCCCCTGTCAATACCGGAGCATGTGCTTTCATGTACTATTTTTCATACAATCTGTAACAAGCATCACTTAATATGAACTATCAGACATCACATCCTGTCGATGATCGCATCAAGCAGCTCCATGGCGGCTGCCTTCTTGCTCATCAGTTCAAGCTCCCTGACGGAATCGGCAGTGATCAGCGTCAGTACATTGGTATCTCCCTTAAAGCCGGCGCCCTCAACCCTTAGGCTGTTGGCCGCGATCATGTCAAGTTTCTTCTTCTCAAGCTTCTTTCTTGAATTCTCGATCATGTTCTCGGTCTCCATTGAGAAGCCGCACAAGAACTGACCATCCTTCTTGTGTTCGCCCAAATACTTAAGGATGTCCTTTGTTCTCTCCAGAGGGATCGACAGATCTTCATCCTTCTTCTTCATCTTCTGATCGGCCACGGTTGCCGGTCTGTAATCGGCCACTGCAGCTGCTTTAATGATAATGTCCATATTATCCGACCGGGAAGTTACTTCATTAAACATATCTTCAGCCGATATTACCCCTACCGGTTCAACAAACATGGGAGGATCGATTGCCACCTGTCCGCTCACAAGGGTCACTTCGGCCCCCCGCAGCATGGCGGCCTCAGCTATCGCATATCCCATCTTACCGGATGAATGGTTGGTTATATATCTGACGGGGTCAAGTGCTTCCTGTGTGGGACCTGCCGTTACGAGTACCTTCTTCCCTTTAAGGTCCTTTTCATGGGCCAGTTCATACATGATATAGGCAAGAAGTGTCTCGGGCTCAGGCATCTTGCCGGCTCCCGTATCGCCGCAGGCAAGGTAGCCTGTTGCGGGTGTTATCACTCCATAGCCATATCCTTCAAGTTTCCTGAGGTTGTCGGTGACTACGGGATTTTCAAACATATTGGTATTCATGGCCGGTGATATGTACTTCTTACACTTGCATGCCATAACCGTTGTAGTCAGCATGTCATCTGCTATACCGCATGCAAGCTTGCCTATGACATTAGCTGTTGCCGGAGCGATCATGACTATGTCTGCCCGCTTTGCCAAAGACACATGCTCAACCGAAAAATCAAAGTTACGGTCGAAGGTATCCACAAGACACTTGTTCCCGGTAAGCGTTTCAAACGTAATAGGATTAATGAAATTGGTTGCATTCCTTGTCATAAGAACATGCACATCCGCTTCAAGCTTCTTTAATTTACTTGCAAGCGATGCTATCTTATATGCAGCAATGCTGCCGGTAACTCCCAGCAGCACTGTTTTATTCTTAAGTGTATGATCACCCATCATCTAAATCCTCTTCAATCCTTATCTTCAAGTTTTTCAGATCTGGCCATTTCAGCCATGCTCACATACATTTCTTTGGTTATATATGAGCCTGCTGCCGGGAACCTGGTCGGATTAACGGCACAGTCAAACTTATCGATAAGCCCCCTTATGCTGTGCACCATTCCGTCCCATTCTTTACCGTATTCGGACCTGAGTCTTCTCCAGTCCGTATACATTATGATGGCATCCTTGCCTCCCTTGCCCTTCATGGTGGCTATTCCGGAGCCCAGATCACCGCCTTCATTATCATGCTTCATGGGAATTATGAATTTAGCCTTAAGCATCTCGATCCCCATAAACCTGTAATAAAGCTTAAATGCCAAAGATGCATCCTCATCATCCTTATCCGGCGCATCCATCTGCCCGATAAGGAGCATCCACCTTACAAGATCGGGATTGGTGACCGGAATGTTCTCTACCGGTATCCCCGAATGATCCGGTGCATCGGCAAGCATTCCTGCCGCTATCGATACCTGAACCGCATTCACCGCTGCCCCGCAGGCTCCGTTGATGTAGAAATTACCGGCAAGGAAATTGTATATACCCTTCTTGTCGTCACCGTTCCTTACTATGGCAAGCTCAGTCTTATCATTATTGTACAGCTTCCTGTAGTGTCTCCTGTAAGCCTTGGATACAAGAAGGATCCCGGGCGGAGTGCATATGTAAGCTCCGTCTTTTGCTTCCACATTCTGTGAAAAGAGGTGAGCCTCACCCGTCCTCTTATCATGTACATAATATATCTCGTCGGCATTTACTATCTTATCACACAGGGCTCTTATCAGCTTATCAAGCCTCTTACTGCGGTCCTCCCTGACTTCCTCTTCCTCATCCTTGCCTGCATGAGAAATATACCAGTTGTTCAGGCGCCATATTTCCGAGCAGTCAGTAATACTCAGCTTCTCTATCTCATCATCCGACAGATCAAGTATACGGTCTTTAACATAGGCATCACCCAGGGCACTTACATAGGCATCATGAACTGCATTCTCACCCCTATCCTTTGTGTAAAGAACAGTTCCTACTCTGACATTCCTGACTGCCCCGTCTTCAAGTATCAAAGATACCGCACAGTCGGATGCACTTGCTACGATCTCGTCGCCCCTGCTTATTCCCTGAATTGTTACAGATCCGGCCTGTCTGTTATCATCGCCAAAATTCAAAAGGGATACTGTTATCCCCGCCGTCACATTACCCTTCACATTGCCGGTAACCAGGGTATTGTCGGTTCCCTCCACCGGCAGGACACTTAAGATACCCATTACAAACGAAGCCGTCACAATTTCTTCTGCCGGTTCCTCCGGCTCTGAAGGTCCTCCGTGTATGACTTCGCCCACGATACCGTCATCGATATCATTCATCAGGGTTTTCTCAGGAGTATTAAGCTCTTCCTTTGCCTGTTCCTTCTTACCCTTCTTGAACTTATCAAATAATCCCATGTTTTCCTCCCCTTATTATTTTCGCCTCTCCCTGAATAAAGCCCTAAAACCTGCTGGTATCTAGCCGCTTATCTCCTCATCACTGGCAAGTTCAAAGCCCTTATCGCTAAGAATCCTTTCTGTGGCCTCTACATCATCAACCCTTAATACAACATAGGCACCAAACTGTTTATTGGAAGTAAATGCGTAAGTATACATGAGATTGATGCCTGCTTCCTCAAGGGTTCTGAGAATCTTATAGAGGGCTCCCTGTCTGTCATCCATCTTGACCGCAACCACACTTGTTACTTTTGACAATATATTCTCGCCCAAAAGGGTTCTGGCCTTTTCAAGATCCGAAACTATCATTCGTACGATGCCGTAATCTTCGGAATCTCCGATACTCAATGCCCTTATATTAACGTCTGATTCCGAAATCCCCTTAAGTACCTCGGACAGCCTTCCCTGTTTGTTTTCGATAAAAACCGATAATTGTCTTACTGCCATAACAATCCCCCTTTGATTAAAATATCAATCATGTAATTTCCTGTTATCTATAACCCTTACTGCCTTACCCTCGCTTCGCTGAATGGTCCTTGGCGGAACAAGATGGATCTTGGGTCCTATGCCTAACATAGTACGCATTGCAGCTGCCAGCGTCTTCTCCCTGGCCTGCATATCGGCAATATTATCTGAGAACTGATCCGGGGTAAGTTCAACATCTATGTCAAGTGTATCCGTATTGTTCTTACGGTCAACATAGATCATATAGTTGGGTGTGTAACCCTCGTTAAGAAGCACGGTTTCGATCTGGCTCGGGAATACGTTGACGCCCCTGATGATCATCATGTCATCGCTTCTGCCCATGGGCTTGCACATCTTGACATGAGTACGGCCGCACGAACACTTGCCCCTGGTAAGCACACATATATCTCTTGTTCTGTAACGGAGCAGAGGAAATGCCTCCTTGTCAAGCGCTGTAAATACAAGTTCACCCTTCTCACCCTCGGGAAGCACCTCACCTGTGTCCGGATCGATTATTTCCGCATAGAAATGATCCTCATTTATATGCATACCCGTCTGTTCGCTGCATTCAAACGCGACTCCCGGGCCGCTTGTTTCCGTAAGACCATATATATCGTATGCCTTGATCCCGAGGCCTTCCTCTATTGCCTTACGCATCTCCTCGGTCCAGGGCTCTGCTCCGAATATACCGGCCTTTAATTTATTATCTTCGGGCTTATATCCCCTGTCCCTTAACGATTCCGCAATAAAGGCGGCATAACTGGGAGTACAGCACAGGATCGTTGCGTCAAGATCCATCATGAACTGTATCTGCCTCTCGGTATTACCGGAAGACATGGGCAAAGTCATGGCACCCAGCTTATGAGCACCTCCGTGTAATCCTGCACCACCTGTAAAGAGCCCGTATCCGTATGCAACCTGAACAACGTCCTCGTCCGAACCGCCGGCCGCAACTATCGCTCTGGCACAGCATTCCTCCCAGAGGTCTACATCATGCTGTGTATAGAAAGCAACCACCCTTTTACCTGTGGTTCCCGATGTTGAATGTATCCTTACACAATCCTTAAGAGGAGTTGCCAGCAAACCGTAGGGATAACATTCTCTCAAGTCATCCTTCTTAAGAAAGGGCAGCTTCTTTATGTCGTCCACACCCTTTATATCCTCGGGTTTTACACCCTTTTTATCCATCAGGTCCCTGTAATACTTAACATTTTCATATACATGAAAGACCTGTTTGACAATCTTCTCATCCTGTATCTTTTTTATCTCTTCGTACGGTGCCGTTTCTATTTCCGGCTGAAAATAATGCTGCATTTCCTATCTCCCTATTTAATTTGGTTTTTCAAGATAATTCTATATTTTCAGACATTTTTCGTCAATGCCTTTAAGCTGTGTATTTTAAGAATTATAAATATTGAAAGACCTCAAAAGTCCTTCTTTTAACGGTGTATTATCCTTCCAAAGTCCCTCAAATCTCTCAGATGAATAAAAGGCCGACTCTTCCTTCCTCAGGGGGAAAGGAAGCGGAATATTCCCCGCCTCAACCTCACTTACCGGTATATCTGCCCTTTCAAAAGAAAGGCCGGGAGACTTAAGCGCCTCTTCAAAAACATCATAGGATATCCTGTCGGAAGTGCAGAAATTATAAGCTTCATATACTTCCTCATCCGGAAGCTCACAAAGTTTTAAAAGAGCTCCTGCCGCATCAGCGACGTATATCATCTGCCAGTATCCGTCAGCATCCTTAGGATGGATTATCTGTCCGGCCTTTTTGATCCACTCAAAGTATATGTTTTCCCTTGGTGCGTAGTTAAGCGGTCCGTAAAGTACACATGGTCTTACCGACACACCCTTTATCCCATATTTCCCGACAGCCTCTAAAAGCTCGCGCTCAAGAGCGACCTTCCCCCTGATATAATCGCCCTGCGGACCTGAAACGTATCCGTCAGCCAGGGGAGAATCCTCCTTTATGGGCTCACAGCTTCCACTCTTATATACATCCACTGTACTTATGAAAATGTACCTTACCGGCTTATCCCTGTTAAAGTTCCCGAGAATGCCCTCAATGTCACCCTTTTCATAGGCGCAAAAATCAACCACGACATCAATATCCATTCCGGAAAGATCATAAGACTTAAGCAGCTCTCCATCATGTCTGTCACATACGAGCTCCCTTACACCGGGAAGGTCCGTCTTCAGATTCCCCCTGTTGAGCAGAATAATGTCGTGGTCCTTATGTGTTATCTGCGTAAACCATCTTCCGAAGAAATAACTTCCTCCGATCACAAGTATCCTCATAATTCTACTTGGTTCCGAATATCCTGTCCCCGGCATCTCCCAGTCCCGGACAGATATATGCATCAGAGTTGAGCTCCCTGTCAAGATGACCTACGTATATCTGAACATCGGGATGGGCTTTGTTGAGGCGTTCCAGCCCTTCAGGAGCCGCTATGATACACATGAATTTAATGTTCACGCCGCCATGCAGCTTGATCTGGTTTATGGCATCGACAGCCGATCCTCCCGTTGCAAGCATAGGGTCCATAACCACGATCGTCCTTTGCTCTATGGGACTTGGCAGCTTACAGTAATACTCCTGCGGCTCATGTGACACCTCATCCCGGTACATACCTATGTGGCCAACCTTTGCTGTCGGCACAAGAGCAAGAACACCGCTGACCATTCCGAGTCCCGCACGCAGAATAGGCACGATAGCCAGCTTGCGGCCCGAGATCATTGGCGTCATACACTTTTCGATGGGCGTCTCAACCTCGACATCCTCCATCGGGAGATCGCTTAATGCTTCGAACCCTTCAAGCATTGCTATTTCTTCTACAAGCTTCCTGAACTCATTTGTTCCCGTATTCTTGTCACGAAGCATTGATATCTTGTGCTGGATAAGCGGATGCTTGGATATTGTGATATTCTCGATATTTCCGTAACTCATTTTCCCTCCCGGTCATTTGATCCTTTACCTTGTTACGGGCTCCCATATTGCGGTAATACCTTCTTTACCGTCTTCTCCATTCTAATACCTCGGAATGGGATTATCAATACAAAATATTGTGTATTATCATTTTTTCCGCCACAAAATATGTGTTTTTTTATATCCGTTATTTGAAAAATCACAAATCTGTGATAAGCTGAAAAAGATGATTTTTGACGAGGATTCAGATATGAATGACAATTGGTACAAGCTGGACAATGTAGCCAAGGTCTTCCTGGCCGCCCATAACAAGCGAAACCCCCGTTCAATACGTGTAAGCTGCGTTCTGAACGAAGAGGTGGATCCAAAGATCCTTCAGGATGCGCTTGATCTGACAATAAAGATCCGGCCTCAGTTTCAAGTCCGTATAAGAAGGGGGATCTTCTGGAATTATCTCGAGCAGACTGATGAACATGCCGTAGTGACCAAAGAGGTGTCCGGTCCCTGCCCTGCTCTATATGGGGAGCATTACAGGGGCGTTCTCCATTACATGGTAACTTACTACCGCAACAGGATAAATATCGATATGTCACATGCCATCAGCGACGGGACAGGTGCCTTTATTCTCCTGAAGCTTCTTGTTTTAAACTACCTCAAGCTAAAACATCCGGGCAGGCTCGATGAGGTATCGATCGAAGATTCCGCATCTTCGGATGACCGTTTCAGGAACAGTTATGATCATTTCTATGATGATTCAGCCGGCCCCATCCCGAAAACAATACTGAACAAGAAGAAGCTTGCCTTCCAGATCTCAAGCCGTAAGCTCCCCTACAACCAGCTGAGGTATACCGAGGTCCATCTGGAATCCGATAAGGTACTTGCAGCAGCCAAGGCCATGAAGGTCAGCCTTACCAGTTATCTGGGAGCCCATCTGATGCTTGCCATTCTGGCCGATATGCCGCTGCGCCAGCAAAGGAAGCCGGTAAACATTTCAATTCCGGTCAATCTCCGTAATTACTATCCGTCGGATACACTGCGCAATTTCTTTAACAATATAGATGTCTCACATACATATGACGGCACCGAAACCCTTGAAGCGCTTGCCCTTGAGTTCGATGAGAAGCTGAAGCAGGCGCTCAGCCCGGAACTTATCAAAAAACAGATGAACCGTTACCAGAGCATTGAACAGTTCTTCATAGCACGGATGGTTCCTCTTTTTATCAAGCAGCCGATAGTCCGTATGTTTTCCGCAAGAGAGACCAAAACAGTGACTGCGGTTTTATCGAATCTCGGTCCGATAAAAATGCCCGAAGAGACCCTTCCCTACATCAGTGGATTTACGGATTTTTGCTCAACGGACAATATGTTCATAACAATAACAAGCTACGGAAATGATCTGGTTCTCGGAATAGCGAGTTCCTACACCGGTACGGGAGTCATAAGACGCATGCTGCATGCGCTCAAGTCACTTGATACCAATATTTATCTTTACGCAACGGAGGTAATTCGTTAGGATATGAAGAAGTGTCTGAACTGTAACATAGAAATAGGCGGCCATACGGATACCTGCCCCCTGTGTCAGAACTCTCTTACAGGCGAAGCCACACCCGATAACTGGCCCCGTCCGTTAAAGCTGAAGGCACAGGCCTTTCTGTACAAGCTGCAGCTTTTCATTGTGCTTGCAGCCATAGTTGTCGGTCTTTCTCTTGACTTTCTGCTGGAGCTCAATAACGGAACACACTACAGCCTTATAATTGCCATGTGGCTTATAGTATTTGAATTCGATCTGTCAAGGAACATCAAGCGCTCATTTATCATAGCAAGAACAATAAGCGTTACTGTTCTTCACATTTGCATACTCTTACTTATAACCGGCCGATATTACGGATTTTTCGATCTTACGGCCTACCTGCTGGTACCAATACTTTTAGGCGCTGTGCTTATAGCAAATACGATCTTCTCTCTTATTGACACTACAGAAAATGCGCTTGTATATCTTCTTTCCACCATACTTGTCATTGTGATCGTTTACAGCGTCATGAAAGCCGGGCGCATAACAACCGGACTCACCTGGGACATCTGTCTTATGACCAGTGTGGTTTCTCTTATCGGAATAATAATATTCAAGGGACGCAAGGTGTCCAATGAAGTAAGAAAAAGGATCAACTTTTAGGGCAGTACCAGCGTCTGTCCGATATAAATAAGATTCGGATTGGATATTACGGACGCATTGGCATTATATATCTGAACCCACTTTGTGCCGTCACCGTAATGAGCTTTGGCAATATTCCACAGGCAATCACCCTTTACAACCTTATACGAATTACCGGATACTTCTTCCGTGTTTGTTTCCGTCTTCTCACCGCCTGTCCCGGCCGTCAGGGCCTTCTCCCCGGTTTCTTCAGGTTCTTTTTCACTTATCGTCTCAGCCTTAACGGCCTCAACCTTCTCTTCTTCAGCCTCATCCTTTTCCACCGTCTCGGTACTGGTTTTTTCTTTCCTGACTTCCTCTGCCTTATCCTCTTTTTCTGTCTCTGACTTAACCGCCTCTTCCTTTGCCGCCTTAACTAAACTCTCTGCCTCTGCTTTTGCATCATCCGAGATCTTCTTCGCCTCTTTCTTTGCATCCTCCATGATCGCCATTGCTTCCGTATCCGCGCTTTCCCTGATCTGATCCGCCTCGGTTCCGGCCTTCTCTACGATCTCCTTAGCCTCCGTCTGCGCACTTTCCACTGCCTCTTTGGCTTCTTTTTCCGCGTTGCTTACGATCTCTTCCGCTTCTGCCTTAGCAGCTTCTATTATTTTATCGGCTTCCTCTTTTGCATCATCCGTTAATGTTTCTTCGGTTGTTGCTTCTTTTACTGTTTCTTCGGTTTCTTCTTCCTTTGAATCCTTTATTTCTGTGGCTTCAGCCTCTGCCGACTCTTTTAACTCTTCCGCTTCCTTCTTAGCTTCCCCGACGATCGCCTCTGCTTCTGCCCTGGCCTTTTCAACTATCTCTTCCGCCTCGGCTGTTGCTTCTTCTACGATAACGTTTCCCGCTTCCTTTGCTGCTTCCTTGTCGTCTTCCTTTTCTTTATCCGAAGCGGCTGCCTTATCTATATCTTCTTCCCCGCCTGCGGCCTCTTTATCTTCTTTTGCAGCCTCTTCCTCAGCCTCTTTCTTCTCCGCCTCTACCTGGGCTACGGTCTTGGGCAGGTAGTCACTTATATCCGTATCCCCATCCACAACGATTATCTCAACATTGGAAAAGCCCTTTGCAAGGATCTTCTGCATAAGAGACACTGCCTGATTGCTGCTTCCCAACACCGAAAGGTAGTCAGTCATATCACCGGTAATGTTAACGTCGGTCTTACCGTCCTCACTTATATCTATATCAGCCGATATTACCTCAGCACCTACCTTCTCATATATCTTCCGAAGCTCCTTTATCTTATCCTCGACCCCTTCTCCGTCCCGGGAGGGATCGGCAAAAAGGATTACAAGTTTATCTGTGTAATCCGCATACTCTTCATTCTTGTCTGCCGCAAATGCCTGATCCGCATTAACGAATACATTCACTGTGGTCAGCAATAAAGCGCACAATAATACCCTTGCTATTCTTTTTCTTATCTTAATTCTCTTCATGGTTTTTCCCCTCTCCATTTGTCATAATCTGTTTTTATGAGTCAATTTATGCAGCCATACTCTCTGGTTAACATAATCTACGATCTGGATTTTCCCATACTCAAATCCATTTTATCATAACAGAAAAAAGCCGATGTGTTAAGCCCCCGCGGGCCCTCTCACATCAGCCTAAAAGTCATTCTCATCAATTACCGGTATACATAACACCAATATTTAGTATCTTGTCAGATACTAAAAACTAGATGTTGCACCACTCGATCAAATATGAACAAATTATTAAATTTTTATAAAGTCACGATTTACTCTTGTTGGTAACAGGCTCTAAACCCCTTCTGTACGCATAAACCGAAACAAGCTTATCTGCGATCACAAAAAGGATCAGGCCGCCTGCAACATCAAGCAGCGAATGTTGTTTGATAAATACCGTGGACAGAATTATCAATACGGAAAGAATATCTATACCGATCCGCATGCCGGGCTTCTTAAACAGCCTGGCGTGAGACCGCATTACTGCCTGCATCGCCACGCAGGTATTATATACATGGATGCTGGGAAATACATTGGTCGATGTATCTATATGGTAGAGATAAGATACTATCCCGCAGAATATATTATCCCGCGGCATTACATAAGGTCTCAGATACAGCTTGGTCGGCATTATTATAGAAATAATGATAAATATGCTCATACCGAAAACAAGCATATAACTCATTCTCTTATACTCCTTCTCCCTTGCAAACAGAAGGTAGATGCACACACCCGGAACCATTATAAACCATGCAAAATAGGGTATGACAAAGAATTCACAGAAGGGGATCAGCTTATCGATCGCACCGTAGGTGTAGAAGTAATCCGGAGCATCCATATTCTCAATAAGAGAAAACATGAGCATATATACCGCGAAGAAGATAAACAGCGGTAAAAATACGTTCAACTTATACTTTATAAGATTGATATAGCGTTTTGTCTTTTTTTCCATGACAAGAATATTATATCCTGCCCCTTTCTTTGTCAATATTTTTCTTCATTATACACCGGATGTGATAAATGAAAGCGCTTGAAGGATCCCGTCATAATCAACGCTTTCGCACAGGCTCTCAAGCTTACCAAAAAGGATATGCGCTTCTTCGGGCAGCCTGTAATCCTTAAGTTCATCCATCGCATCCTCTATGCTATCCATATCCATATCATCCGCTGCTTTCCTTATCACCTCATATGCGCTCTCCAATATAGCGGCATCGGCCACAGGCTTGACGGGAGTTGCCCCGTGAGGCTTCGGATCCGCACATACGTCCTCAAGCACATCTTTAAAGGACCGGTAATATGTTATCAGCTTGTCGTGGTTACTCTTTATATATGCGGTTTTGCCTTCCTTACCTGCATACTCAAGAGCCAGGGCCTCACCTGCCAGTCCGGTAGCTCCGATTATACCCGCCATGCTCTTGAGCGCATGTACCTTAATGGTATAACCCTGCCAGTCCTCATTCTCATACAGACGGTCAAGTTCATCTGCCTTATCATCTATTGAGTTATAGAAAACGCTAAGGGTCGAACGATAATCATCCGAAGATCCGGAATTCCTGATCCCCAATGCAGTGTCTATTCCTTCAAGCTCGAAATGCCTTGTTTCTTTATCGCTGACAGCGCTCTTGTCAGCCCCGGGCTCCTCACGGACAAGCTCATATTTATCATCAGGAAGATGATCAATGATGAGCTGTTCAAGCTTCTTACCATCAACAGGCTTGCTCATATAATCATCAAATCCCTTTTTGATATAGGCATCTCTGACACCGGCTATCGCATTGGCCGTAAGTATGATACAGGGTTTCTTAGAGTTTACATTATCCGTCCTTGACTTTATCTCATTAAAAAGCTCAATTCCGTCCATCCCGGGCATCATGTGATCAAGGAAAAGTATGTCGTATTCTTTCTTATCAATAAGCTCAAGTGCTTCACTCCCGTTAAGTGCCGAATCTATTACAATATGGGTTTTCTTTAGAAGACCTTCCATAACCTTTAAGTTCATCTCGGCATCATCAACTACCAGGATATGGGCATTCGGGGCCACGAAGCTGCTCGAATACACCTCGTCATTTCCGTTCTCCTTCTTTCTCCTGTCAATATCTCCCACAGTCTCATCCGAGATCACTCCCTGATCAAGTTCAAAGGAGAATTCCGAGCCTTCTCCATAAATACTCTTAACAGAAAGCTTCGTCCCCATAAGGTCAAGGAGTCTTTGAACTATGTTCATTCCAAGGCCTGTACCTTCGACCGTTCTGTTATGCTCAAGGTCTATTCTTTCAAATGCTCCAAACAGCCGCTCTATGTCCGCTTCCCTTATACCGATCCCGGTATCCTTAATAGTCACCCGCAGCTTAGCCATCCGTCTGTCGCGTGACACTAACTCAACCATCAGGGATACGCTTCCCTTATCGGTATACTTGACCGCATTTGTCAGGATATTTATAATGCACTGCCCAACCCTTACCGAATCGCCGAAAAGATATCTGGGGACATCCCCGGCGACCGAAACGTTGACTTTAATCCCCTTTGCTTCAGCTCTTGGGGATATCATCTCTATGGAATCCGAAATAAGCCCGGCAAGGTCATATTTAACGGCCACAAGCTCCATCTTGCCCGCTTCGATCTTGGAGAAATCAAGTATATTGTTTACAAGCGTGAGAAGCACATTACCCGACCGCTTGATATTGGCTGCATATTCGCGCACCGCAGTTTCTCCGCTCTCCCTTAAAATAAGCTCATCCATCCCAAGCACTGCATTAATGGGAGTTCTTATCTCATGGGACATATTGGCAAGAAATGCGCTCTTGGCCTTGGTTGCCTCCTCGGCTATCCTGGACTTGAGTTCCAGTTCATGAACCATCGTCTTCTCATAGTAGATACAGTTCTCTTTATGGTTAAAACCATTAAAAATCGCATAGGCCATCTGCCTGCACGAATCATATCCGCAGCAGGTACAGTTGATCTTACGGGACTCTTCGGTCTGTTTGTTCATGCTTAAGAAAATCCCGTTAAGTTCTTTGTCATCCGGGACAAGAACCCTGCAGTCTCCTGACAGGTCCCTGTATTCCCTGAGATAATCCTTAAGATTTAAGTTCTCAAAATGCTCATTGAAGTTTTTAAGCCGCTCAGACGGTGTATCATTTCTCGACCACGCATCGAAAGGTGCTTCTTTCTTGGAATGCTCCCTTATCTTAAGAAGCTCATACAGGGCTTCATCCGTCCCGGCCTTCCCCGTATCTACCGCCGTACCGCATATACAGCCCTGGGAACAGTTAAGGGCATCTATCAAAAGGAAGGGCGTTTTGTCATTCCTTATAAGGTCTGCATTTTTATGAAGCCATTCGTATAGGTGCTTTTCCCCCTCAACCTGGCGTATAAAAACATCGTCGCCAAGAAACCACCTGACATTTTCAGCAAGTCCGCCGGGTGTCGGATAATACGAACCCAGACCGTACTCCACTTCACTGCCGGTCGGTGTCCCCTCTATCTTATGGTCTTCCACATACTTCATCAGATGGTCAAAGGTTACATTATACTGCACCAGGCCTGCATTATTGGGATCGTCTATTTCGATCTTTTTGGCTATACAAGGGCTGATGAAGGCAAGCTTATCGGTGATCTTAAGCTCCTGTCTTGCATAGATGGCCGCACACATAAGGGGGCTCTGCACCGGGAAAAGCTTCGGTAAAAGCTCTGGGATATAATGTTCAATATATGATACTACCACCGGACAGGGCTGTGATATCCCTCCGTAAAAGTCATTCTCCTTTATGTAGTTAATATAACCCCAGGTGGTGATGTCCGCGCCGAATGACACGCTTATGACATGTTTTATGCCCATGGCTTTAAGACCGCCGAGTACACTTTCATAACGGTCCGGATAATTAGCCTTAAAGGCAGGCGCAAGAAGAAGTGATATATTATCACCTCTTTTTAAGTCCTCAAAGAACCTGTCGGTATCATCGCAGAATTCACGGGCCTTGTGTTCACATACGTCGATGCATGAACCGCAGGCAACACATTTGCTCCCGTCTACCACTATACGTGCCTTCCCCTCTTCTTCCTTGGAGATGCAGGCACCTATTGCCGAACAGACCTTTATACACTTATTGCATCCTATACAGTTGTCGTTAGTATAGACAATTGAATCCATTTAGATCACATTCTGCTTGCAAAAAACACCTTAAGCCATTGCAGGAGGTCAGGCTTGGGCGTTGACTTCAGTATATAACCGTCAGGCTTAAGCGATATGACCTGCTTAACCGATTCCGCATCCCCTATACCGGTAAGAAATACGATGGGTATGTGCGCGGTATCAGGCTCACTTCTGAGCATGCGAAGGACCTGCGGACCTGTAGTCACGGGCATCTCGTAATCCAACAGTACAAGGTCTACATTTTTCTTCATAAGAAAACTAATGGCCTGCATCCCCGAAGTTACGATGAAAACCTGATAATCCGTCTTAAGCCAGTCCCTTATTATCCTTACGAAGGACGGATCATCATCCACTACCAGTATTGTCTTACTTGTCATACGGTTCTTTCTCATCCTTAAAACCGATGTCACCCCCGAAATAAAGGCGCCCAGATCAAGAGGCCTGTCATACCATTCGGTTATCCTGACATCGGGTATGGAAAGCCGGAGTGTCTGACGGTCCAAATGCTCCCCGATGATAAGCATATCCTTCTCCCTCTCCTTAATGATATCGTTGAGGTAAACTATCGTCTCGCGCAATTCTTCAACGTCATCCGAAAGATACAGGACAAATATCTCCGCCGTGTCCTCAAAGGCACTTATGGTTGTCACATTGGGTTCGCAGAAAACCACGTCCACACCGGAATCCTCAAGTTTTCGCAAAACACCTTTTACAATGATCCCTCTCGAACCGCTTATCAAAACTACTTTTCCACTCTCTCCTATCATAGATCACTGCCTCCTGCTTCCTTAATAATTGTCAATATTCCCTCATAGTCAAATGTTTCCGAAAAACTCTTTATCCTCCCGATGACATCCTGCACATCTTCAGGCAATGCATAACCCTCTATCTCTGCTAACGCTTCCTCGATACCCGTAATATCCATCTCCTCCGATGCCGTTCTGACCGCGTCAAACATTCCCTCTATTATCACCGGATCCGCAAGAGGTTTATCTTTACTCCCATCATCCTTTTTATCTGCCGCAGTCCGGCATACCCCTGCAAGAACCCTCTTATAGCTCAGATAGTGGCTTAAAAATGCTTCGTGATTTTGCCTTATGTATTCCTCATCCGCTTCCTTGGCGGCTGTTTCAAGGCTCTGGGCTTCATCACCAAGCTTTGCGGCACCAATTATACGTGCGGATGACTTAAGACCATGCACCCTTATACCGTAATTTTCATAATCACCCGCTTCATAGAAATCGCGGATCTCTTTTGATTTTTCATCTATGGACTCAAAGAATATCTCAAGAACCGGCCTATATGCTTCTTCACTGCCGCAGTTTTTAATTCCTTCCCTTCCGTCAATGTCCTCAAGCAATTCATACCATTCAAGCCTGTTCCCGTTTACAGGCAGCTCCTGAGTATGTCTGCCGGTCTCATCCGAAGCTGCCGCATCATCATCCTCCTCATTGTCATCCGAATGCTCAATTTGCTCGGGGATAAGAGAGCTTAAGTTATATGACCTTACTCCCCTGCTCATATAGAGAATGCCAAAGGTACCCGGTCCGCAGTTAACCGCTGTGGTTGCCGAAGCAGGCTGGAAAACAAGCTTTCTTATTTCTATCCTGCTCCTTATCTGCTTCTCGATCCACTCAAGATCATCACCGCTTATGCCGACGTAGGCAACTATAATAAGATCCGTGTCTATATCATGCTCATGACCTTTTAATGTATGATCGATATACTTCTTCCAGGCACTTTTAAGACTTCCGAACATGAACCTGCCGACTTCCATCTTACCTTCCCTTAATCGTAGCACAGGGTGTAGCATGAATGATTTGACGATCGTATTATAGTTCCGGTTTATATGACCGGCCATGGTCATAAAGTCGGTATTACCGACAATATAGGTACATGGCAGCCTTCTCTTTAAGGCCTCCAGCTCCTCCACTATGGCTCCCACCTCGTAATTCTGCTGGGCCATCCTGTAAGCCGCAAGGACCATCATTCCCATTGAGCCTGACAGCCTTCCGGAATCGATTATCGTAACATTACCAAAGGCCCTGGCTGCCTGAACGGCCCTGCCATACTCACGGAGCGTATTGCCTGCTGCCGTTATATGGATGACATGTCTGGCCTTATTAAGCTGATTCGCAAAAAACTGCTCGAGATCTATTATATCGGGAGACTGGGTCCTGGCTATCCTGTTGCCTCCCGCAAGATACTTTGTCACCTCGACAGCTTCTATCTCCTGCTCATCAAGAAAAACACCCTTATCCGTACATACTTTAAACGGAATCACTCCGATATTCAGGTTTCTTATCACATGTGTGGGAATGTCGCACATTGAACTTGTTGTTATTGCAACAGATGCCTTTCTGACAAATAGTTCCGTTTCAACAGTCATATCATCCTGCATGGGATCTCTGGTCCTTATTACCTTATCCCCCGGCAGGTGAAGCAGGAGCATGGCTTCAAGCTGTTCACCGGAAACAGGTTTACATAAGTACCCTTCAAAGCCAGCCACCCTGTACAGCTCCTGATTCTGCGATCCGGCATTGGCCGTAAGTACGATCACCGGAGTGGAATTGTTGAGCCCCCCGGCCTGCCCCCTTATAAGGCTTAAGCACTCTATACCGTTCATCTCGGGCATCAGGTGATCCATAAGGATGACGTCATACTGCTTAAGCAGGGTAAGCCTGAGAGCTTCCTCACCGCTTAATGCTGTTTCAACATTAATCCTTGTGTCTGCAAGCAGCTTGGATTCTACACGTAAATTGAGTTCGTTATCATCAACTATGAGGATTGAAGCCTCCGGAGCCTCAAAGCTCTGCTGATAATACGTTCTCTCGTTTCCGGCAGCCTTGGCACCTATGACTATATTACCCACAGCCTGAGGATTGACTATGGACTGGCGGAGCTTGACAACAAAGGTAGTACCCTGCATATAAACACTGTTGACCGTTATGTCCCCACCCATCAGATCGATCAGCTGCTTTACTATGGCAAGTCCCAGGCCGGTTCCTTCAATATTCCGGTTTTTCTCTTCGTCCACACGTCTGAAGGCATCGAAAAGATGGGGAATGGCTTCTTTCTTGATACCTATTCCGGTATCGGTAACCGCATAAGTCATTATGACCTCGTTATCACCCATCGGGTCACTCTCAACATAGAGCTTAACAAGACCTTCCTTGGTATATTTTATCGCATTGGTCAGAATATTAATTAGTATCTGTTTGATACGTACCTCATCACCGAAAAGTTCTGTGGGGGTCGACGGGTCAACATCTATCTTAAAACGAAGCCCCTTGCTCTCGGCCCTCGACCATACCATATTTACGATCTCAGACAGCATGTCTCCTATTTGATAACTGACCGGAACTATATCCATGTTACCGGATTCGAGCTTGCTCATATCGAGAATGTCATTGATTATCGTAAGCAGCATCTTGCCGGCTCCCTCGATACTTCTCGAGTCATTGGCCACCTCTTCGGAAATGTCGTTCTGGCGCAGGATGATCTCATTGAGGCCCAGAATGGTATTGATCGGAGTCCTTATTTCATGGCTCATATTTGAGAAAAACCGGTTCTGCGCCCTGTTCATCCTCTCAACCTTTTCGGCTTCTGCTTTCGCTCTCTTGTTCTCATCTATAAACAGAAGGTTCTGGAATGCAACCGTTATATAGCTTACAAGGCCGAGTATTATAACAGACAGGGCAACATCCGAATAAAACATGTCCGTCGTGTGCTGATGTACATATTCCGGATAAATATATGCGATCCTAAACTCAACGACAGTCGCTGCCGTCAGCAGGGTCAGCATCACATATCTCCTGACTCCCTTAAGGATTATCCCTATATACAGATAACAGAAAACGATCCAGATGATAGCGCCGCCAAACATCCCTCCACCGAAGAAAAAAACTACCGGAAGTATGAAAAAAATGATCAGGACGGCAATAATGACCGCGCCAAGATCAAGCCTGTTAAATTTAATGGCGCATGCGGAGATCATCGGCGTTATGAGTATAGTTATACCCAGCACAACTATCTCAACTATACTCTCACCGAAAATGATATCACCCAAAAAGGCGATCAGAACGCCCGATACGCCTATGGCCGTTATCATGCTGAAAAGACGTACCTGAAAGTCAACTTCGGGATTTCTTATAAATTCAGTGAATCTCTTAATTATCTTTATCACCTGCCGCCTCCCCTGTATTTAACAAGCGGAGGAGGAAGCACATGCTTCATTACCCTCTCATACTCGGTTATCTCAATAGGCTTTGCTATGAAACCGTCAAAGCCCTCCGACAGGAACATCTCCCTTGCCCCGCTGACCGCATTGGCAGTGAGGGCAACGATGGCGCATTCCTTACCCATCTCGCGTCCCATAGCCCTTAGCCGTTTCATTGCTTCAACGCCATCCATCTCAGGCATCATATGGTCCATAAAGATCACATCATAGTCCTTCTCCCTGTACTTGCCAAGAGCTTCCTTGCCGCTTCCCGCAACATCGGTCACCATCCCGTAATCCTTAAAAAGGCCGGAGGCTACAACAAGATTCATTACCTCATCATCCACTATAAGAGCCCTGACACCCGGAAATTCAGGCTTCTCCTCAGCTTCGTCAACCCTGACATTTCCGTATTCTCCGCCGGCATTGATAATACTGATAAGAGGCAGTGCATAAAGAGGCTTGGGCATATACAGGACCGAACTTCCCTCATTTGGCCTGAAGCCTTCATCGGTATTTACCGCAACACAGAAGTGTTTGCTGAGCCTGTCAAAGTAGTCCCTGTCTTCATCGTACTCCTCCTGGCCCATAAAGAGATTGGTCACGTTCATTCTCTCGCAGACGCTCTTTAAGCCTTTAAGGTTTGTAACCGTATGAACGGGAACCCTTAAACCTCTCGACAGGTTATCTATCATCCTGCGGTAATAATCGCGTATCTCCGGTGTCTTGTATTTCTCGGTACGGATATAAACGACAACGCATCTTCCGGCATCCGGATCGACTTCTAGACAAGGTTCATGAGCCGATACCTCCTGAGGAATACTGACACGGATAAGGGTTCCCCTGCGAGGTGTACTCTCTATCCTTACAAAACCGTCCATTGCGTGGGCAAACCCGTAAACTATCGTAAGTCCAAGACCTATGCCGCCTGTGGACCTGTCCCTTCCCGTATCTGCCTGATAGAGATTGCTCGACAGGAGGTATTTATCCTCCCTGGTCATTCCCTTACCTGTATCCGCCACCTCGATATCAAGGTTGACTCCATAATCACGGGTTGCTGCAGATATCTTCATGTAGATACAGCCCCGGTCGGTAAACTTGATCGCATTGGACAGAAGATGCCTGATCATCTTCCTTATCCTGATCTGATCACCCAAAAGATATGAGGGTACATTAGGATCAAGGTCAACTATGAACTCAAGGCCCTTCTGATACATTAACGGTCTGACCGACTGGATGATATCATTTACAAGGGATGTGATCATATACTTATCCCTGGCTATTATAAGACGGCCGCCCAATATTTCATTATAATCAAGGATGTCCCCTACCTGATCGGCAAGACGCTGCCCGGCTTCATTTATCGCAGTGATCCTTTCATCATCTCCCTCATTCATCATAAGGGCTGACATTCCGGTAACAACATTTATGGGTGTACGAAATTCATGTGAAATGTTTGCGAGGAAATCCTCCATACTTTCGTTCGCCTTAAGGGCTTCATCAATATAAAGGCTGATGCCCTCTTGGGTACGCCGCCGCTGGTCTACAATATTTTTACAGATATTGTAAACTATAATGACCGTAGAAATATGAAGGAAAACCCTTGATACGGACAGTGTATCGTGCGGGATATCTCCGTTTTTAAATGCCAGATAGAACTGGGCGCCTTCAACTGCAATAAACTCCAGCAATGCATAATCCTGATAATGCTTCTTATCCGATCCGGAAAAGGTTATCATCATAAGCACTGACATCAGGGCCACATCAAAAAAACTCGAATAATGAACTCCGTGAAAAAAAGCTATCAAAAGAATAAAGGCAACGTAAAATGCCTCTCTTGAGTCGGGTGAATAAAGCTGAAGAACGTAAAAAACCCACATGAAAACGATACCAAGGGCAATTATCGGCAGCATCCAGAACTCCCATTTCAGGAGGATCCCTTCGACGATAAGTCCTGCTGCGCCCAATGATCCGACAAGTATCATTACAAGATGCAGGTTCATCAATCGGTTATTGTCATTTATGGCATTTCCGTTTACGCTTACACTTTCGTTCGGCTTATCCATTCCTTACTCCCGGTATTAATCCATAGTGACCTAACCAAAATTATACAATTTTTCATGTATTTTTACAATATTTCTTCAAATACTCCGTCACCTTGCCGTAGTTATCCGGAACATGCGGAAAGTTGCAGTCAATACAGGTTTTGACCTGTATTCCGTCTTTATCTTTCATCCTGTAATTACCGGGACAGTCCATGCCGTAAAGCGGGCAATAGCAAAAGAGGCAGTTTATCTCCTTAAGCCCCTTGTGGCACGGGTAGTACTCACATTCCCTGTTTTCAAAAAACCTGCTTGAATTATCCATTTTTACGCATCTTTATAAAGTCAATGAACTCATGCATAGGCAGGGCCTTTGAGAAATAATAACCCTGTATATAATCCATGTTGTATACCATGATATCATTAAATTCCTCTATGCTCTCAATGCCCTCTGCCACTATTTTAAGCTTCATGTCGTCTGCCATATATCTTACCGTCTTTACCGCGCTTTTTGCCTTGTCATTGACATGGAAGGCCTTGGTCATGTCCATATCGAGCTTAAGGATATCGAAGGGCATCTCTACAAGATACATGAGGTTTGATTCACCCTTGCCAAAATCATCAAGAGCAAAGGTAAACCCAACCTTCTTAAGCTGGTTCATGTTGTTTATTACCACATCCTTGTTCCGGATAAGTGCCGACTCTGTTATCTCAAGGTTTATCTGACTTGGTTTTATCCTGTATTTCCCGACTGTATCAATGATCTCGTTAAAGAGGTTGGGCTTCTCGGCCTGAACAACCGACAAATTGACTTCTATATACTCTATTCCAAGGGCTGTAGCTTCACCTGTCCCCAGAAATCCGCATGTTTTCTCAAGGACTCTTTTACCGAGCTCCGTTATCTGACCCGTCTCCTCGGCAACCGAAACAAAGAGTCCGGGCGGGAGCAGAGTTCCGTCCGTATTCCTGATCCTCACCAGTGCCTCTGCCGAAGTAAACATCTTCTTTGCCGTATTGTATATAGGCTGAAGAAATACCTCCACACGGTCTTCCTTGAGAGCATTGTTTATCTCCTCCCTTATATGATCCCTTCTCCTGTAATCAAGGACCATCTTATCATCCACTTTAAGTATCACATCTTCCCCATCCTGACGACACGCTTTAAGATAAGCTACAATATTGAAGATCTCCTGAAGGGACTTATACCTATGGGCGTTCTCCATAAATATGATATATGCTTCTCCGGCTCCCCCGCTGTCCTTCCCGAAAATGTTTACAAAGCTCTCCATTGCGATATTTATGGACGAAAGGGACGAAGAAACCAGGATAAGGTTCTTATCAAGCCCTTTAAAAACATCGATCTCCTTATAATTCTGCATAAAACCGATTATATTGGCTATCCTGTCTCTTGTTTCCTCCGTATCCGCCTTAAGATCTTCAACATCATCAAGAACGATCTCGGATATATGGAATTTCTCGCTGTTGCAAATGGACTCCTCCACATACTCGTCAAGCGCAAGGGAATTAAGGCAGGAAAACTGCTTGTCTATAAACCCTTCCGGATTCTCTATCATAAAGTATACGACCATTATTCCCAATGAGGATGCAAATCCCACCACCAGCAGCTCATGATTTATCGCCTGTACTCCCATCCCTACAAGCCAGATCAGCATCCACAGGCGGACAGAATATACTCTCCTTTTCTTTATCCTGTCTTCAAAGGCAAAAGAACATATCCAGATAATGGATATGTTAACTGCCGCAAAGGCATATATCATGTTAATACTGGTACCATAGGTGTATACAGCCTTTCCTTCGGCATATATATGTATGGGATACCTCATTACCAGAAAACATTCAACAATATTGATTACCGCAAGTATCGCGGAAAGCATCTTATGCCGGTCCTTGGTCAGCATGTCCGCAAGCATATATATTATTGCGATAAAGGTTTCCGTAACAAGCATGCACACGTACAGTTTGCATACTAAATTCACAAAAACGATCGGCAGAAAGTCTTTGAAATAGATCGCTATTATTGATGATATGTCTAATGAAATATTGGCAATGGTAGCAAAAAGGATAAGCAGAAATATCCTTCGTTTATAAGAACGAAGGCGTATTGCGCTCAGATAGAAGATAAGCAGCACCACTGTATTGATAAGTCCGCACAATTGTACAGAAATATTCATATTTCTTCCAGTCTCCTTAATAAGTCATGCGAAAAATCTCATATACCGTATCCCACATTATCCAATGACCGTTCAACTTGACCACTGTAAATTCACACTTATCCGCAAGGCTCACAGGGCCGTCTTCCGAAGAACCCCGGATATTCTGTGTACAATGCAGCCTGTACCCCTTTGTTATATGGGCTTTACCAACCTTGTCGGTAAGCTCCTTAAGGGCCGTGTTAAACGCAGGATCCGATGACCTGGCATAGCTTGAACCCGCAAGATCCCTTATTATCCCTTCAAAATCATCCGTAAGGGCAAGCAGTTCTCTCTCATCCAGCAATACAGCATCATCTATAGTCAGGGAGTACTTCCTTCCCTCTCCGTAAAGGAAACAGGTCTCATCATAGGCGGCAATGTTTGCCTGTCTTGAAGCCAGGAGCATGTCATCATATCCGGGCAGTTTTCGCTGGGCATCCCTTAAGGCCTTAAGCTGATGCCCGGCCAGCCCGTTGGCATAGGAATAGCTTAATTCTTCTCCGTCAAAGTCACGGGTATTCAGATACTTCTCATATATCTTTACAGGCTCCCTGTATCCTGTATTCAATTCTCCGAAAGCGATCATCCCTACAGCCGCAAGAACAAGAAGTGAGACCGCAAGAAAGCCCAACAGCTTCTTAAGGCCTGACGATACCACCCTCTTTTGCCGGACCTTAACCGGTTCCCCCCGGGTATCCTCCTCATCCTTATCCGCTTCCCCTGCTTCCTCTTCATTCATATAATCATCTATCTCACGAAGAAGCAAAAGCGCCTCATCCGTGTCGGCATTAGCTTCCTTTTTTCCTTCATCAAGGATTATAACATGCTTTACATCTTTATCCTTAAACGCCATTTATCCTCCGATCAGTCTGCGATCAAAACATTCAAATAGCCCCAATCATCCGGTATATCACAGGCCTTGCGGACAATTTCTTCTTCGGGAAGAGAGCATGCATATACACCGGCCGTCCTGCCCCCCTCCTTCTCATATCTTTCAAGGGCTTCCTTAAGCCCTGCGATGTTTTTCCCGTTCTTCATAAATACCACGGTTCCTTCAAGCTTCAGGGCTTTATCTATATCAAAGCTTCCGGGGATTATATGAATGGGTCTTCCATCATCCCCCAGCGACATATCAAGCCTTGCAGCCGATGCGATAAAGGATGGGATACCGCTCACCCGCCTTGTTTCATACCCTTTTTGCTTTACTATCCTTGCTATATAGTCATAGGTTGAATAAACACCGGGATCCCCTATGACGGGGAAAGCCACATCCTTACCCTCCGAAAGGAAGTCCATTACCCTGTCAGCAACCCTTTCATGAAAGGCGGCAAGTTCATCCCTCTCCATCTTCATTGGAAAGGGTTCAAATACGCATTCCTTATCTTCCATACCTGAACATGCCCCGCAGACAGTCTTATAAGCCCTGCAGGATTCCCTGTCCCCGGCAGGGAACATCACTACATTCGATGCCTCTATAGTCTTAACTGCCTTAAGTGTCATCAGGTCCGGATCCCCCGGGCCGGTGCCCACACCGATAAAGGTTCCCTTTTTCATCATTCTTATTTTCCCATCAGGCTCTTTATCCCGTCTATGAGCAGCCTGTTATCCTCTTCTTTTCCGACTCCGATACGATAGCAGTGCCTGTCCGGATCATACATGCTCAGCATGTCCGAACAGTCCCTTATATCAAACCCCAGACTGTTAAGTGCCTCCCGAAGTCCACCGGGACCTTCAAACATTATGAAGGGACCGGCGGGGTTCCCTATCACCCTGAGATCGACCTTTTCAAGTTCATCCGCAAGATATGTTCGCTGCTTCTTTATATAGTCAACAGTCCTGTCTTCATATCCCCTGTCCTTAAGGGCGCGCACCGCGGCAGCGCAGGCACTGTCGGATACGTTCCAAGGCTGCATCCCTTCTCTTATACCGTCAAGCAGGTCCTTATCCGAAGAAAGCGCATATCCAAGCCTCAGTCCCGGCATGGCATAAAACTTGGTAAAGGCATCCAGCACTATTACATTGCCATGGGCTGATAAAACCTCTGTCATGGTTACCTGAGCATATCTTTTATCAAATCTTAAAAAACATTCATCCACAAGAAGGAGCACACCATGGCTTTCGAGGGCATCCGCCATCTTCTCAAGCCTGTCTCTTTTTATAAGTTCTCCGGTCGGATTGTTGGGATTACAGATAAATAAAAGCTTAACGGGTTCTCCGCTAACAGCTGACCCGCAGATCTTTTCCTTAAGCTCTTCCCATCTTTTATCCGGTGAATAATCATCCTCTTCCCGGGTTATGAAAATCCTGTTTTTGCCGCCCGAGGCCGCTATGGCAAATCCATATTCACTGAAGGAAGGAGCTATGGTAAAAGCTTCATATCCCGGATACTTATGCCCGATGTAATGGCACAGGGAATATATAAGCTCACATGAACCGTTCCCGAGCAGTAAATGATGTCCCCCGTTTCTTGCCGACAGGACTTCTATAAGTTCATCGTGAAAGATATCAGGATACCTGTCGGCCTGTAAAAGGGCTCTGTTTGCTGCCTCAAGACAGCCTTTTGGCATACCCAGCGGATTTATGTTAACCGAAAAATCATAATGGATCTCTCTCCTGTTTCCCCCATGTATATGGTACTTACAATCCTCTGTCTCCCTCATCTTATCATCCCGTTTTCCTGACCGGCCCTTTCTGCATACCATTTGAAAGTCCTATACCTTCCCCCACATAAGCAAAACAAGAAGACCAATAAGCCATGAAAGCACCGCACACGTCAGCATTATCCGGCACGCTTCCCTTATATCCTCTTTCTCGGGATCTTTAGTATCATCTCCGATATAGGGTTTATTATGCGTCCTGCCAAAATAACTGGCTTCTCCTCCGAGCCTTATCTTAAGCGCTCCCGCCATGGCAGCTTCGCTGTGTGCCGAATTGGGGCTCGGATGATTCTTACGGTCACGTAAAAATATACGCATGGCAGATCTTACATCATGTCCCGTCAGGCCTGATGCCCATACCATGATAAGCCCTGTCAGTCTGGCGGGAATAAAATTCATAACATCATCCATACGGGCAGAAAACCTGCCCATATAGAAATATCTCTCATTTTTGTAGCCAACCATTGAATCAAGGGTGTTAACGGTCTTATACAAAACCATGCCCGGAAGGCCGAAGAGAACCATATAAAAGATCGGTGCGATCACCCCGTCGGATGTATTCTCCGCCACCGTTTCTACGGCAGCCCGTATTATCCCCTTTTCATCAAGCTTATCCGTATCACGGCCAACGATCATGGACACGGCCAGCCTGGCTCCGCTTATATCACCGGTCTTAAGTGCCCTGTATACCTTCATGGCTTCCGTAAACAGTGACCGGACCGCAAGCAGTTGGAAACACAATAATACCGACAGCCCATACTCAAAATATCTGTTAACCCTGCCCGCAAGATAAAGAATAAGTACCGTAATAAGGACACTTGTCCCGGTCACGATAAAGAAAAGGAGAAAGCCCATTATAAGCTTTAAGCCCCTGTCTTCCTCCCCGGCTGGTGAAGGCTTAAAAATCCGTATGAGCAAGTCCTCACTCTGCTTTATCAGTTTACCGATATAAACAACAACATGCGGCATCCCCCGGGGATCCCCGAAGATAAGGTCCAGGATAAAGGCCGCAAACAATACTGTCAGTCTAATTCTCATTCTCAGCAGCATAGTCGGAATAGCTCATTCCGGTATATTTCTTAAAGCAGCGGCCAAAGTAATTGGGATCGGGTATTCCCACCTCGGCAGCCGTAACAAACATCTTGGCCCCTTCCTTAGCCAGCTTCTTCGCCTGTTTCATCCTCACTTCCGTAAGATATTCAACAAAACCCGTACCGGTATCCTGTTTGAACTTTCTGGACAGATAAGAAGCCGAGAATCCAAAATACTGGGCGGCGAATGCAAGATTAAGCTTGGGATCAGTGTAGTTCTCCTCAATATATTTCCTTATGTTCTCCGTCTGGTCTTCTCTTCCGGGATCAGCCCTATCATCCTCTTCATCATCTTGCATAAATTCCGAATCATCAGCCCTCTTCATATCAAGCTTTTCCCCGACCCGTCTTAAAACCTTTGTGATCTCCGACCCGACCATGGGCTTTAGCATATATTCAAAAACCGGAAGGGACACACACTTTCTTGCATACTCAAACTGGTCTATCGCCGTCATTATTATGATTATAAGGTCCGGATACCTGTCCGTGGCCAGCTGGGTGAATTCGATCCCGTCCATAAAAGGCATGGATATATCAACAAATACCAGGTCAGGCCTTAAGTCATCAATTATATTGATGGCCTCTATCCCGCTCGTAGCCTCTCCGACAACTTCCATGTTAAGCTCATCCCACTTAATGAGCGCCCGAAGCAGCTTCCTTGCGTTCTCCTCATCATCAATTATCATTACCCTGTATGGTCTCTTCATAAACCCCGTCCGTCTCTTCCGTATTTTCTGAATTTATAAGCCTGTCTATGATAAACTCAACTTCCGTGTACTCTCCGGCCTCGCTCTTTATTCTGACAACATCATCTCTGTTGCAGTAGAGCCTTACCCTTTCGATGGTACCCCAGAGGCCGAAGCTTGATTCTTCGTTCTTTTCCTTATCGTCCCTGTTCTTATCCAGTATCCTGTCTATCTTGTCGGGGCTCATTCCAACGCCTGTATCCCTGACACTTAAATGAAGGATCCCGTCGATACGCCTTGCCGTTATTTTTATCTGTCCTTTCTCACCCTTTAACCGGATGCCGTGATAGATGGAATTCTCAACAAGGGGCTGGAGTATAAGCTTGGGAAGTATGCAGTCATTAACGTCATCATCTATATCGTATTCATCTTCTATAATATCGCCATATCTTAACTTCTGCAATGCAAGATAATCCTTAACGATATTGACCTCCTGATAAAGCCTTATCTCCCTGCCGCCCTTACTTAAGAAGTTACGGTAGAAGCTTCCCAGTGTTTCAAGAGCTTCATGAACATTAGTCGCTCCGCTTTCAAGCGCCATAAATCCTATGGTCTCCAGAGAATTGTAGAGGAAATGCGGCTTGATCTGCTCCTGAAGGACACGAAGTTCAGCTCTTCTTAATGTTTTCTCCTTGTCAACCAGCTGGTCTATGAGTTCATTAACGTGATCTATCATGTTGTTATAATCACCCTTGAGCATATTGAGTTCTATATAGGGGATCTCGGTGTCGATCTTTTTCAGTTCTCCCGACCTTCTGTTCTTCTCCATGGAGGCTGACAATTTAAATACCGGTGTTGTCACGTTCTTTGCAACAAAGGCTCCCACAAGAAGGGCTGCAAGTATGAAGACAAGGAGCAGGATGCACATAATATATATGATATAGTAAGGTATACCTCCGGTACCGTAGGGTGAAACCCTGATAAGAACCATTGGCATATCCTCTACCCTGCATGAGGCGATAAGATAGGGGCCGGTACTTCCCTTGACCGTATTAAATGACATATCCGTATTCATGGACTCATTGTAGTATTTCTCATAGTCCTTATTACCGCAGATATATGTACCGTCGGTTCCCATGATACATATATTGTAATAATCAAGTTTAACCAGCATCCGGTTCAGAACATCAGGTGATATGTTCATAAACATGATACCGGTCCTCTTCTGGGTATACAGGTCATATATGGCCCTTCCCACCGATATGACTGGGGTACCGTCCTTGCGGGCGGCAATGTGGTTGCTGTTAAGCGACACGACAGCCCTGCCCTTAACCGCGTATATATCTTCCTTCCATGAATCTTCATTTATAAGATCGTAGTCATACTCATACGATGTGCGATTAGTAGCCACCATGATAAGGTCTTCCCTGAATACCATAACGGTATCGACACCCTCCTTGACATTTAGGATGTCCATGATCCCGTACCTGGCATCGTTCATCATGCCAAGGTCAACAGTCTGTGCGTCAGCCCTCAAAAAGGCTGTAAGTCTTGAATCCGTTATGATAAGCCGTGAGATCTCACTGTAATTGTTGATATTTGACTTTATGGAATCAGACAGGGTCGTAAGCGCGCTCCTTGCTTCCATAACAACATGGTTCCTGCGCTCCCGCTCGGTTATGAAATAAACGGATATGATAAAGGAAATGATCACCAGCAGAATGATCCCAAGGAAGAGCCTCTTAAGGCCTGTTGATAATGAAGCTTCCGCTCTCTTGTCTTCTTCCGTGAACTTTACCAAATCTCAAATCCTCATTTACCAAGCTTTTAATATCTTCACTATACCATTTTTTACATAAAAAAGAAACAGGGGAACCGTCCCCCTGTTTCAATTTCTAATGTTTATATCAACCCTTTACCGC
>DPZM01000263.1 GCA_003535955.1 Lachnospiraceae bacterium
TCGCCGGCTGGCTCTTCCTTATCATCGCAACCGCAATGATCTTCATCTTCAGCTTCTGGCCCATGGTATCCGCGTTTACAACTTCATTCAAAACAGGGTCTGCCGCCAACATGAAATGGTGCTCCCCTATAACATTCAACTATACGAGGATGGTCAAGGACAAGATATTCAAGACGTCCCTGTCAAACACATTCCTCTATCTTGTGATCCAGGTGCCCATAATGCTCATAGTGGCGATATTCCTGGCTCAGCTCCTCAACAACAGGGACCTTAAGTTCAAGGGCTTGTTCAGGACCTGCGTTTTCCTGCCCTGTTCAATATCTCTTGTATCCTATTCACTGATATTCAAATCCCTCTTTGCTACCCAAGGACTTATCAACTCACTGCTTATGAAGGCGCACCTTATCAGTGAAAATATCAACTGGCTGGGTACCACCGGTACGGCAAGGTTTGTCATCATTCTGGGTCTTCTGTGGAGGTGGACAGGCTATAACATGGTCTTCTATCTTGCCGGACTTCAGAACATTGAATATTCGGTTTATGAAGCAGCCAAGATCGACGGCGCGAACGGCTGGAAGACCTTCTGGTATGTAACGGTTCCCCTTCTTCGCCCGGTCATAATCATGACCTTCATAATGTCGATAAACGGTACACTCCAGCTCTTCGATGAGTCGGTCAACTTAACAAACGGCGGGCCCGCAGGCACCACCATCACCATGTCCCATCACATTTACAACAATGCCTTCGGAACAGGTGTGGCAAACTTCGGATACGCTTCGGCCATGTCCTTTGTGGTATTTGTTATGGTTGCAATACTTGCACTCATCAACCTGAAAGTAGGTGATACACGTGACTGATAAAAATGCTAACATCAAGGGAAATATGATACAGCGAAGGCTCATACCTTCATATATTGTTCTTGTTATCGTATCCATCTTTTCGGTATTTCCGATATACTGGATGCTCACGGCAGCCACCAACAATACTGCCGATGTTGCAAGGGGCAAGATGTTCTTCGGAGCCGAGGCTATGATCAACTTCAATAAGCTCCTTAAGGGAACAAACCTGTGGCAGTCCATGGGGAATTCGTTCAAGTATGCCCTGGCTCAGACGGTTCTGTGCCTCCTTGTATGCTCGCTTGCCGGATACGGCTTTGAACTCTATCACGACAAGGGTAAGGATCTGCTTTTTGGCATCCTTCTTCTGGGTATGATGATCCCCGGAGTGGCAACCATGATCCCTCTGTTCAGGATGATGAGCAGTATGAAGATGTTAAATACCGTATGGGGCTTTGTGCTCCCTGCCGTATCAACACCCTTCATGATCATGATGTTCAGGCAGAACTCAAGGAACTTCCCCGTTGATATAATGGAAGCTGCCCGCATTGACGGCCTGTCGGAGCTTGGTATCTTCTTTCGGATGTTCATGCCCGTCATGAAGGCAACCTACGCCGCAGCAGCGGTCATCACCTTTATGAACGCATGGAATTCCTACCTGTGGCCACGTGTGGTAATGACCGACAACAAGGCACAGACGATGCCTATTCTTATAGCTAACATGGCCAACGGATATTCGGTGGATTACGGCATGCTGATGATGGGAGTCCTGTTCTCGACATTCCCCACTCTGATCATATTCTTTGTACTTCAGAAGCAGTTTGCCGAAGGTATCACCGGTTCTGTTAAGTAGCAGTAAGCTCAACTGTCATTATGAGGAGCGAAGCGACGAAGAATCTTAGAAAAGAGGATGATAATGAAAACGTTCGATCAAAATATTATAAGCGATCCCCGCATTTATGAGCAAAATCGCTTAAGGGCCCACAGCTCTCATACAACATATGCTTCATTCAGTGAACTGGTAAGCGAGGAATCGTCCCTTAAGATGTCACTTGACGGTGTGTGGAAGTTTAAGTATTCCCTTAACCCGGATGATGCTCCTGCAGACTTTTATGAGGCTGATAAGGACGTAAGCTTCTGGGATGATATAAGGGTTCCGGCCCATATCCAGATGGAGGGCTACGATAAGCCCCAGTATTCAAATACGGCTTATCCCTGGGACGGACATGAGGATATAGTCCCGGGACAGGTACCGATAAGGTTTAATCCTACGGCCGATTATGTGACCTTCTTCAGGATCCCTGACAGGATGAAGGGTAAGAGGATAAGGATATCCTTCCAGGGTGTTGAATCCGGATTTGCCATCTGGCTTAACGGGACATATATAGGCTACAGTGAGAATTCCTTCGATCCGGCTGATTTTGATTTGACGGATGCGCTTAAGGACGGGGATAACAGGCTGGCGGTACGGGTATTTAAGTTTACCTCGGGAAGCTGGTGTGAGGATCAGGATTTCTACAGGTTCTCCGGGATATACAGGAGTGTTTTCCTCTATGCGGTTCCGGAAGTGAATGTGTACGATATATCGGTCATATCCACCCTTGATGATGATTTTGCGACCGGATGCCTTACGGTCAGGACGCAGGTTGAGGGCAGGGGAAGCATGGATATAATGTGTACCTGCGCCGGGAACCTCAGTAAGGGAGGAAGCCTTACAAGTGACTCTGCAAGACGGGTCTACGAGAAGACCATCGATATAGAAGACGGGGAAAATGAAGTTAAGATCGACATAGCGGAGCCCTCCCTGTGGAGCGCCGAGGAGCCTAATCTCTACAAGGTTCTTGTGACCCTTAAGGACGATAAGGGAAATGTGCAGGGCGTGATCGGCCAGTATACCGGCTTCAGGCGGTTCGAGCTCAAGGACGGCATCATGACACTTAACGGTAAGCGGATCGTCTTTAAGGGCGTTAACCGCCATGAGTGGAATCCCCATACGGGACGTGTGCCGGACAGGGAAGCTGTCCTTAAGGATATCCTCACCATGAAGCGCAACAACATAAATGCCATAAGGACCTGTCATTATCCCGATGACACTTATCTATACGGCCTGTGCGACCGCTACGGCCTCTACATGATAGCCGAGAACAACATGGAGACCCACGGGACCTGGGATGCGTATTATCGCAAGCTGGCCGGCAAGGATTTCATTCTTCCCGGTGATAAGGATGAGTGGATGGACATGATGCTCGACCGCGTCCGCTCATGCTACGAACGTGATAAGAATCATCCGTCGATCCTCATATGGTCCTGCGGCAATGAATCCTTCGGCGGCAAAGTCATACATGAGATGAGTAAGCTCTTTAAGGAGCTTGATCCCACAAGGCTCGTGCATTACGAAGGCATATTCCATGACCGTACATATCCGGACACATCCGATATGGAGAGTCAGATGTATCCTTCGGCCGCTTCGATCGAGGACTTTCTTAAGAAGAATAAGGACAAGCCCTTTATCTGCTGCGAATATACCCATGCGATGGGCAATTCATGCGGAGCCATGCACAAATATACCGACCTTACGGATCGTGAACCAAGATATCAGGGCGGTTTTATCTGGGA
>DPZM01000227.1:0-3956 GCA_003535955.1 Lachnospiraceae bacterium
ACCGTTTTGGTAACACCAAAGATATCATATCGAACATACATTTGGCCGTCAACACTTTTATTCAGAGACAGGGAGCAGGATATGATCGACAATCTCAAGCCATTAACCTTTGATCACCTGATGCGATGGATATTAAGGGAGCAGAAGAAATCGGGCTCCATATTCGGGGTGCGTGATTTTTACCAGGCGAATCCCTTCAAGACATTACCGATAGCTGATGACAGGATAGAGACCCCCTTCGGACCGGCAGCAGGCCCCCATACCCAGTATGCACAGTCGATAATAGCTGCCTATGCGGCAGGCTGCCGTTTCTTCGAGTTAAGGACGGTGTGCCCAAGACATATCAAACAGGATCCCGAGATAAGCATAGGAAGTGAGGCCATAAATGTTGAGGGAGCCGGCAACCTCACCTTCAAGGAGGCTTATGAGGAGTACTGCAAGGCGTGGGTCGCCCTGAAGGTGCTGTCCGTCGAATACAAGATGGGGGGTATGGATAATTTCGTTTTTAACATATCTGCCGGTTATACATTTGAGGATTTCAAGTCACCCGAAATGACCGAGTTCCTTGATAAGATGTATGATGCACGCAAATCTGAGATTTTCGGTGAGTGCATTGAGTATCTTCGTGACAATATAGGAATGTTCCAGAATTTTACCGAGGAGGATATAGATGATATATCACCCATGATAAGTCATGGTATTTCCATATGTACGCCCATTGACTGTTCCATCAATGAGCTTGAGAATATTGCCAGATACCTGATGGTCAACAGAAAGTTCGACATAGGCATAAAGCTGAATTCCGCCATGCTGGGATACGAGTACTGCCGGAATACCCTCGATTCCATGGGCTATTTCGACATTGAGATAAGCAGGGATACAATCGAAAAGTGTGTAAGATATTATGATGTGGTCCCGATAATAAATAAGCTTATGGGTATTGCGGGTAAGGAAGGCCGGCTCTTTGGAGTTAAGCTTACCGGTGCGTTCCCGATCGTCGGAGGCATAGAGCGAAGCAAGGAGCTGAAGCTTTCGGGTAAGGCGATCTTCCCGCTGTCAGTTGCCCTTGCTGCCAAGCTGTCGGATGACTTTGACGGAAGGCTCAGGATAGCCTTTTCAGGTGGAGCCGATGCCAATAATGTCGAAGACATCTATGAGGCAGGCGTATGGCCCATCACAATGAACACTACCATTCTTAAACCGGGCGGCTTCAACAGGTTTAAGCAGTTCTCATATACCTTCAATGAGTGGTCCTATAATGACCGCTTCGGAACAAGGACCGGCCTTCTTCGCCGGATGGCTGAGCGGGCCAGGGAGAATAACCATTATACGAAGCCCGTTAAGTCTGATACCCTCAAGAGGAAGGCGGGCAGGATACCTATGGTGGATTGCTTCATCGCGCCCTGTGTTGAGGGCTGCCCCATTGGTCAGGATATTACCGGATATCTTAATCTCATAGATGAGGAACGTTACACAGAGGCATTACGAACAATAATAGACAAGAATCCCCTGCCCTTTATCACCGGCTCCATATGTACCCATGAGTGCATGAGCAACTGTACCAGGATATTCTATGAGAAGGCTGTCAAAATCAGGGACGCCAAGCTTGTAGCCGCCCAGAACGGCTATGACGGGGTCATTGATGAACTCCATCCCAAGCCACCTGTGGGAAGGAAGCTGAATATAGCCATTGTCGGCGGAGGCCCCTGTGGAATGTCGTCTGCCTTTTTCCTGGCAAGGGAAGGACATAAGGTGACTATCTACGATTGCTTTGAAAAACCGGGAGGAGTGGTAAGATATGTGATACCTGACTTCCGTATCCCCACTGACCGGGTGGATAAGGATTTCGGTTTCCTTAAGGCCCTTAATGTGGATTTCAGGGGTAATCATAAGATAGAGAAGCTTGAAGAGCTGAAGGAGTATGACAAGACCATACTGGCAATGGGTGTTTCAAACGTGAATAAGCTTGATATACCCGGTATCAAATGCATTACAGCGGACGAGTTCATGTTTAAATACAAGGAACGTAAGGGCAAGCTCAATATTGGTGCCAATGTGGTGATCATCGGTGGAAGTAATATAGCCGTTGATACTGCCAGAGCTGTGAAGAGAGTCAAGGGTGTCAGGAACGTTTACATTATTTACAGGCGAAACAGACGGTTTATGCCTGCTAATGATGAAGAACTTCAGCTGGCTCTCAGCGAGGGTATTGAGCTTTTTGAGTGTATGATGCCTTTTGAATACAGTGATGGGTATTTAAAGTGCCATGTAACACGGTTACCTGAGGACGCTGTTGACAGATATTCACCTGTCTATGATACGGATGAAGTCATTTCGGTTCCTGCGGATGATGTGATAACTGCAATCGGAGTAAGGGTTGATACGACCTTCTACCGCGAGAACGGGATAAACATGTATGAAAGCGGTCTTCCGATCATCAATGATGATACACTCGAGAGCAATATCCCGGGAGTATTTATCGGAGGAGAATGCAGAATAGGTTCAGCTACGGTCGTTGAGGCGATCGCTGATGCAAGAAAGATTGCGGATGCCATACTTAAGGAATTCGAGAATATGGTCGCGGATGATTCTGAAGGAAGGCCGGGTCTTGGTTACAGTGGAGTAAGTTATTATAATATCAACCGCCCGGATGACAGAAGAAACGCGGGAAGAAGGGTATTCGACAACAGGTTGAGCGGTCTCTATGCCAGAAAGGGGATCTTGCGTGAACCCCATTACCGCAATGACGGCGGAAGGTGCCTTGACTGTTCCAGGCTGTGTGAGAACTGTGTTGATGTATGTCCCAACAGGGCCAATGTGGAGATCAAGGTTCCGGGTAATCCGGTCCCCCAGGTGCTCCATATAGACAGGCTGTGTAATGAATGTGGTAACTGCGATACCTTCTGTCCTTATGAAGGAGCGCCCTATAAGGAGAAGTTCACCCTTTATGATACTATTGAGGATTTTGAGGCCGGAACTAACGAGGGGCTCGTCTTTACTCATGACGGATCGGCTTTTACAATAAGGATAAATAAAAAGGACGGCCTCAAGGTATTCCGTGTCAGCCGTATTGAGGCAGCTGAATTCAACGGGATCGGGACCGACCTGTGTAATCTTATAGCTACTATATATCAGGAATATAAATATCTTATTATCTAATATGAAAAAGTGAAGCCTGCAATGAAGTACCGTCCCGTATCGAACCATGTCGCACCGACCTGCTTGTATTCGGGATTAAGGATGATATTGCGGGCTTCCCTTATTTCAAGAAGACCGTCCAAAATAGTGGAGGGTGTGTAGGTGTTTTCCTCGTAGGGAGGATTGTTGTCTATATAGTTTCCTATCATGGGATCCCATACGGGATGCACCGAATTCCTCGCGGGTACAATGAAATACTCATCCTGGACATAGCCGTCAGGACTCACGGATGTAAAAGAACGTCCGTCGGGTCTTTTTTTATACTCAGGATAGAGGGAGTATTCCTTGGCACGTACTTCAGCCGCAACGATAAGGCTTGCATTGGTCTCAAGCGTACCCACATCAAAGAAGGTCCTCTGGGCATTGAGCTCGGCTATAAGGGCATCCCCCATATCCTCGTCACAGTATCCGAAGGTGTAATCGAAGGGATCCTCAACATCGAAAAACTGCGGAACCTCTTCGTCCTTGTCGGCAGTCACGGGGGCAGCAGGGTCTAAGCTATCCGAAGAAAGAGAATACTCGGGACCGGTATACTCGGTGCGCTCAAAGTTGATGTTTCTCTTGTTCCCGACCTGACCGCTGACGGAGATAACATCCGGTACGGATGTGGCCGCAGTATTAGCCGCGTCTTCGGCATTTTCCGCCTGAGCGGCATCTCCGTTGCCGTTACAGCCTGTCATGAGCAGGGATGAGCTCAGTAATGTGATTGCAAGTATGACTGAAAGAGTTCCCCTCTTGTTAAACATTTATTGCTCCCC
>DPZM01000227.1:4072-5863 GCA_003535955.1 Lachnospiraceae bacterium
CGTCCTGCGTCCGAATATCGGGTTCACACTAGACTCGAAAAGACCTCGTCAAGTGTTCACACCTACCATGGGTAAGGTGCCTGACCATTATAGAAGGCATGGTATGCGGTAACGTTGGCCATGTCAACTGCATAAGCACCGTTGGTAGCAAGCACTGCATTGTAGGCTCCCTGGTTTACCTTGGCTGAGTTGTTAATTGCCATGTTGTTGAGTGCCGTCGCGTATATTGATTTATCCGCATATACCGCAGCATAAATGGGCTCGTTCATCAGCGTGGCCATGTATGTTGCCGGAACCGGGAAGGCTGCTGCCTGCTGCATCTGATATGTGATCAGGGCATTTGTCTGGGTCAGCTTTACACTGGCGGCGTTAAGGGCTGCTTCGGCCTGCATGATCTGACTCGGCGATGCGTTATTCTTCTTCAGGGTTTCCAGATGCATGTATTTGCTCTGAAAGTCAGCTTCGAGGGCAGGAACGTTGTACATCTGCCGTAACAGCTGGGCCTGAGCGCCTGCTTCCAATACATTGTAGGCTGCCTTGGCTTCCCTTGCCGGAGCAAAGATAAGGCAGGCTGCGATCAATAGTGCTGCTGTTATTATTTTCTTCATGATTTCCCCTCCTTGAGATGGATTATTTAAGATTCCCTTCTGTAGGAACTATGCCTGTTTGAGCATAATACACATGCCTAAATGGGCACAATAAAGCTGTCATTAATATACATCGGTAATATTATAACAAATGTTTAGGGTAAAATGACTAAAAACGGAGAAAAAGTTTTGGAAGCACGAACTGATGATTTGGTTGTTTCGCGGGTGACTTTACAGTATAATGACAATATACGACTTTTCGGAGGATCAATGAAGGCCAGGTTAATTGCAGCTGCGGTATCGATAAGCATCGTTCTTGCGGGCATCTATATAGCTCCGCAAGCGGATGAGCTTGATATGATGATAAGCAGTGAGGATACTGAATTAAATACGGACCTGCTTGACGGGGAGGAACTGACAGGATCTGATGATATTGTATTTGAACCGTCAGATGACATTATTGGCGGGAGTACGGACAGTGAACCTGTGATAATCGAGGATGATGGAACATCATCCGAAGAAAGCGGTGACCAGGATATCCTTGAGGAAGAGGACGAGGATATTTTGAATGCTGTTCCGGATGAACCCGATAATGTTGTCGATTCCGGGGAAGATGATTATTTTGAGACTGAGCCGGAATACATTTACGATGACAGGCCTTTTGATGCTTCTTATATAACCGGCGAAGGTGTGGACAGGATCCGTAAGGTGATCAATGCCTATGCACAGTCACTCGGGGGCACCTTCATGAGTCCATATTATAAGGGCGGCCAGGCGGTCAGCATACAATGCTGTGCTTATGTCAATCAGGTATGGAAGCATGTATTCGGTAAGGATATATATGACACCGGCGTTATGACCACGACCAGCCATGAAGGCGAGACTATTTATAATTTCCTTGAAAGGACAGGCGCCAGGGCAGGTGATATCCTCTATGTCCGCTATTGGAAGATCAAGAAGAATGACTGGTCCTCGCACTTTATGATCCTGCTTGACTATGATAAGACCGGAGTGTACGTTACCGACGGCTACGAAACGGATGAAGGTAAGTTCGTCGTATGGCGTATAGATAAGAAGGCGGTTTACAGTACAAGTAATTTCTTTAAGAAGACAGGAAGCGACAGGGATAAGCCAAACAGTAAGCACTGGACAGGTAAGGACGGAAGCTTCTTCAAGCTATACAGGATGAGACAGGAGGAATGGT
>DPZM01000128.1 GCA_003535955.1 Lachnospiraceae bacterium
CAGGACATGAAGTGCATCAAGATAAAGAACAAAAACGTAGATTCCGTGCTATTAAACGAGGCTTGTTCATCAGGCTGCGGCTCCTTCATTGAGACCTTTGCAAAGTCACTCAACTACTCCGTGACTGATTTTGCAAAGGCTGCTTTATTCGCGGAACACCCCATAGATCTGGGAACAAGATGTACCGTATTCATGAATTCCAAGGTTAAGCAGGCCCAGAAGGAAGGAGCCGGTGTTGATGATATTTCGGCAGGTCTTGCTTATTCAGTTATAAAAAATGCACTTTTTAAGGTAATAAAGGTTTCCGATGCGGCTTCTTTAGGTAAAAAGATCGTAGTTCAAGGCGGAACCTTCTACAATGATGCGGTCCTTCGAAGCTTTGAAAAGATTTCGGGCGGTGAAGCAATACGACCGGATATAGCAGGTATAATGGGAGCCTTTGGAGCTGCCCTTATAGCGAGGGAGCGCTATGAGGATGTAAGGTCAACTACCATGCTTACGATCGACCAGATCAATTCTCTTAAATTCTCAACTTCGATGGCCAAGTGTAAGGGATGTACCAACAATTGCAGGCTTACCATCAATAAGTTCTCCGGCGGACGTCAGTATATATCCGGTAACCGCTGCGAAAGAGGTCTGGGCAAACAGAAGAATGAAAACAACCTTCCCAATCTGTTTGAATATAAGGAAAAGAAGGTTTTCGGATATGAACCTCTGGAGATAACTGAGGCTGAACGCGGTATCGTAGGTATTCCCCGTGTGCTCAATATGTATGAGAATTATCCCTTCTGGTTTACCTTCTTTACAAAACTTAAGTTCAGGGTAATACTCTCCCCCAGGTCTTCGCACAAGATCTATGAGCTGGGTATAGAATCCATACCTTCGGAATCGGAATGTTATCCCGCCAAGCTGGCACATGGTCATGTTGAGTGGCTTATAAAGCAGGGGATAAATTACATCTTTTATCCTGCTCTCTTCTATGAGCGCAAGGAACAGGAAGGTGCTACCAACCATTACAACTGTCCGATAGTCACTTCATACAGTGAGAACATCCGAAACAATATGGATGAAATAATAAAGAAGGAAGTCCGCTTCCACAATCCCTTCTTAAGTTTCGAAAGCTTAAAGATCGTTTCCGGTGAGCTTATAGCTGCCTTCCCTGATATTCCTTCAGATGAGGTATATGCTGCCGCCAGGGCCGGATGGGATGAAATGGCAAAGGTAAGGGAAGACATTAAGAAAAAAGGTGAAGAAACCCTTAAATACCTTGAGGAAAACAACAGGCATGGCATAGTTCTTGCAGGCCGTCCCTATCATGTGGATCCCGAGATAAATCATGGAATACCCGAAATGATCAATTCCTACGGAATGGCTGTTCTTACCGAGGATTCAATCTCTCACCTCAATCCGTGTGAACGTCCTCTTCTGGTATCCGACCAGTGGATGTATCATTCAAGGCTCTATGCGGCAGCTAATTATGTCAAAACAAGGGATGATTTGGATCTTGTCCAGCTTAACTCCTTCGGATGCGGACTTGATGCGGTAACTACCGATCAGGTTAATGATATCCTGTCCGCATCAAATAAGATATATACCTGTCTTAAGATAGATGAGGT
The DNA here is from genome assembly GCA_003535955.1 of Lachnospiraceae bacterium. Taxonomy (GTDB): domain Bacteria; phylum Bacillota; class Clostridia; order Lachnospirales; family Lachnospiraceae; genus UBA2868. Next base: position 1,617 of record DPZM01000128.1, read on the forward strand.
AAATAATCTGGGGGCCGCCAGAATAAGAATACGTTCGTTATTGAGCGCTATAAATCTCAAAAAGAAACATAAGGAAACGCATGAAATTAAAAGTTCCGCGTACAGCCGTGTTATTTTTACCGAAGAAATGGCAAAGAATTATACAATTCTCTGCCCCAACATGTCTCCGATCCATTTTGATGTAATGGAACAGGCCTTCAATTCATGCGGTTACAACCTTATTGTACCCGATAATTCCAACAAGGCGGCTGTAGATGTAGGGCTTAAGTATGTAAATAATGACGCATGCTATCCTTCACTTATCGTTGTCGGACAGTTAATGGATGCCATTCTTTCGGGTAAATACGATACTGACAGGCTGGCCGTTATCATGAGCCAGACAGGAGGCGGCTGTCGGGCTACGAATTATATCGCCTTTATAAGACGGGCACTCAGGAATGCCGGATATGAGCATATTCCTGTTATTTCACTTAATCTTGGCAAGATAGAGAGTAATCCCGGTTTTAAGATAAACTTAAAGCTTGGTCAGCGCCTTGCATATGCTGCTATTTTCGGTGATCTCTTTATGAGATGTTTATACAGGATGCGTCCTTATGAAATAACACCCGGTTCGGCCGATGAGGTTCATGAAAAATGGGTTAAGATCTGTCGTGAATTTGTATCATCCGGCCACCAGAGTATCAGGGTATTTAATCAGATGTGCAGGGACATAGTTGCTGACTTTGATTCGATCCCGATAAATGAGGAAATGAAGAAACCGAAGGTCGGAATAGTAGGTGAGATCCTGGTTAAGTTCTCTCCCACCGCCAATAACGATCTGGTGGGCCTTATAGAGAATGAAGGAGCCGAAGCAGTTGTTCCCGACCTTCTTGATTTTATGCAGTACTGTTTCTACAACCAGGTGTATAAGGCCGAGCATCTTGGAAAATCAAGGAAGACATCATTCCTCTCAAGCCTTGCCATAAGGGGCGTTGATATGCTAAGAGGCGCAGCGATCAAGGCATTAAGCGAAAGTAAACACTTTACTCCTCCCGTAAGCATATATAAACTTGTCGATTATGCTAAGGATATAGTATCGATAGGTAACCAGACCGGTGAGGGATGGTTCCTTACAGGAGAAATGGTAGAGCTGATCCATTCAGGGGTTAGCAATATCGTATGTACGCAGCCCTTTGGATGCCTTCCCAATCATGTTGTGGGTAAAGGAGTCATAAAGGAATTACGAAGGCATTATCCGGATTCCAATATAGTTGCAATAGATTACGATCCGGGTGCCAGCGAGGTTAACCAGCTTAACCGTATAAAGCTCATGCTGTCTACGGCCTTTAAGAAGATGAATGCATGATCAATAGATCATCTTCTTTCCCACGCTTGATTTTATTCGTTCAAGCTCTGTGTTGAAGTCCTCAAGATATTCTTCGATATGTTCGTTTTGGCCCCTCAGATAGATATCGACCATATTGTCACAGGCATCGGACAGCCTCTTATCTTCCAGCTTGCTGCAGAGGCGTTTGATGCCTTTTAATGTGTAGCCCATATAATCCCATTTGCGGATACGCACAAACTCCATACAGTCATCAAAAAGTTCACTCATTTCAGCAATATACCTTACGGACCGGTTGCTGATGCTAGATGCATTGAATTTATTGGTAACGGCGTATCTTCGCCACAGCCATCTTCCCATAATTACATTTAACTTGCTTATGGAAATCGGTGTTTCTATGTAGTCATTGAAGCTTACGGAAAGAAGATCCTTATACACAAGAGCAACAGGTTCATCAAGGATAAAGATTATGGGCACATCAGAATAATAGCCCGCCCCCATGCTTCTTATCCTCTTAGCTGTTTCTATGCCGTTAAGCTTGCTCATCTTGTATGCTAAAAATACAGCATCATAACACGGATCAAGCAGCATTTCGATCGCATTTCTCCCTCCGATGGCCTTGGAGACCGTGATCTCATAGGGCTTGATCAATGCCTCGTATTTCTCAAGGCTTTCAATATTGTCATCCACCAGAAGGATATTGACACCGGGATCTACCGATGACTTATCCTGTACTGCATGGGGATTATCTGACTTATCGGCCTGTGTTACAGGTTTATTCTGTACAAGGGCAATGCTCTCTGATTCATAATCACTTTCTTCGAACACCTTCTCATCGACTGCGACCAGATAATTGGGAATAGTGACTATATAGCACAGTATCTCATCACAGCAGTCATATATAAATTCAACACTCATCACTATCTGATTACCTGTATTTGGATAAATTGCGGGAACCATAAGCCCGTTTCTGGCGTCCTTACTTTTTAATGCACGTAGCACATCCCCATCCAGGGTAAAAACTTCAGAAAGCTTACGGTTTAGGTAATTGTCATTGAAAAGCCTTGAATTCACCTCTGCTGCCCTGTTCTGGTAGAGGATAACCTTCTCATCATTACAGATAAAAACCGCATCGGTATTATCCGCTTTAAGAAGTCCTTCAAAATCAGACAGTAAAAGCTTAAAGCTTCTGCTCCTTAAGTTAAGATCGGAAAAAAGCTTAAAAGGTATTATCATGCTTATGAAGAATACGGGATATCTTATGTTAAAGACTACTTCGCAGATTGATTCGGCAATAAGTGCGATCAGTGCGGGAACTACCGCACCTATGGCAATCTTTATCAGATATTTCTCCCGTATCTTCGTATGGGTTTTCTTGTAATTGACAAGAAGAAAGATAATGCAAATATAGTAAATGGTTATCGGTAATCCATAATACAATCCCATATTGAAAAAGGCTGGTTTAAAAAGGATACCGGTTGAATTGAAATCGAATTGAAACCTGTTGTATGACAGTTCCGCGAGGACGGAAAAAAGGCTGTAATAACACAAAAATGCAGTGGCATTTTTAATCCATATCCTGTCATATTCAAAAATGAACACGCACTGCATTATCATCGTTGCCAGTGTTGCACAGTAGCAGCACCATATAATAAGCATGCAAATATACCTTACAACGCTGTCGGTCCCGTATAAAAGATAGCTTAATATATAACAGGCAAGTCCCGTGATATAGGCATAGGCAAACATGAGGAACCTTGGTAATCCCTCATCATTTGCACTCTTTCTATGATGATTGATGGTTATCGATATCGCAATGAGAAGAATGGTAAAAAGTATCGATTCCACCACTATATGGTCAAAATTTACCATAAATGTATCCCCGAAATTAATATCAATGATGGAACAGCCTTACCCCGTTACATACCATAGCCATACCGTATTCATCACAGCAGTCTATAACATCCTGATCCCTTATGGAGCCGCCGGGCTGAACGACATACTTAACACCGCTCTTGGCGCCGCGCTCGATGCTGTCCGGGAATGGGAAGAAGGCATCGGAGCCGAGTACAACATCATCCATCTGATCAAGCCACTCTCTCTTCTCTTCATCCGTAAGCCGCTCGGGCTTAACCTTGAATATCTTCTGCCATGCCCCTTCCTTAAGCACATCCATATACGCTTCGCCGATGTAATTATCTATAGCATTGTCTCTGTCGGCACGTTTTATTCCCTCAACGAATTGAAGGTTCATAACCTTGGGGCACTGCCTTAGCAGCCAGTTGTCAGCCTTCTGACCTGCCAGCCTTACACAGTGAACCCTGGACTGCTGACCTGCACCGATACCTATAGCCTGACCATCCTTAACAAAGCATACGGAATTACTCTGTGTATACTTAAGGGTTATAAGTGATATGATCATGTCATGCCTGGCTGACTCGGGTATATCCTTGTTCTTTGTAACCACATTGGTAAGCAGAGAATCATTTATTTCAACCTCGTTTCTGCCCTGCTCGAAGGTGATACCGAACACATCCTTATGCTCTACAGGCTGGGGCCTGTAGGAAGGATCGATCTTTATAATGGCATAAGCCCCCTTTTTCTTCTCCTTTAAAAGTTCAAGAGCTTCAGGTTCATATCCGGGAGCGATAATACCGTCCGAAAATTCCTTTTTGATTATTTTGGCAGCTGAAACATCACATACATCAGACAGGGCTATAAAATCACCGTAAGATGACATCCTGTCTGCTCCCCTGGCCCTGGCATAGGCACAGGCTATGGGTGATAGCTCATCAATATCTTCCACGAAGTATATCTTCTTCATCGTATCGTCAAGGGGCTTCCCTATTGCGGCGCCTGCAGGTGATACATGCTTGAATGAAGTGGCTGCAGGATATCCGGTAGCCTTCTTAAGCTCACAAACCAGCTGCCAGCCGTTAAAGGCATCCAGAAAATTGATATACCCCGGCTTACCGTTCAATACTTCTATCGGGAGATCCCTTCCGTCGTTGACATATATCTTAGACGGCTTCTGGTTGGGATTACAGCCGTACTTTAGTTCAAGTTCTTTCATCATTGTCTCCTTTATCACTTATTTTTATTTATTATCCTGGTCTCATATTTGCCGGTCACTATATCAATAAACCTTACAAACAATGACACCTTGTTATCCTCATTAAGGTTATCCCAGATCATATTTGCAAAATCATCAATATTGCCGTCGATTGAGACAAGCTTGGGTTCCCCTTGGAAGCTTGGAAGCGGATCACCGTCATGCATATATGTATGTATGAAATGTCCTTCACCGGCAACAGGTGACTCATAAGCAAAGGTATAACGGTTAACAGCATCCGGATTACCGTTATTGCTCTTAAGTATAGACATTGCATAATTGTATGTACCGTTCTCGATATGCATTATACCTGATATACGCGGAGTATAATTGGGACCGTCCGGCTCGAACTTGCGGCTTCTTAAGGACTGTTCGAAAGTAAGCTGCTTATCCATTCCCTCGTATATTGTATCTGTCTGATCGCCGTTAGTCACTATGGTCTTGTTACCCAGAACCCTTACCGGTGCATAAATGATCAGTGAAGGATCACTTAAAAGTGCCGGATCATGTGCCTGAGTCCTTATACCTTCCCCGTCTTCAACAAACACCCTGTTTCTTGAATTAACGCTCCTGCCCATGATAAAGTAGGCTGTTACGGCCTTGCTTGCGTCAGCACTCCGGCCGATAATGATACCGCGTCCGGGATATGCGTTACTTTTAAGCTCTTCGGCAATGTTTTTTATTTCCATTTCAATATCCTTTCTTGATATATTTTAACTAATTTATAATAACACATTTATGACTCTTCAAACAAGAGTCATTAGAATCAAAAAGCCCCCGTGACCGGAGGCTTTAATGATGGAAATCCCCAACAGAAAAAGTTCCAAACTCCTCCTGCCCGGCATCCCTGGTCAATCAAGTAGGATCACTTCGTGGTAAAGCTCAGTAAGGTCTTTTCGTCCTGCCTTGGTGTAGTCAATCGCAACCTTCGGATGTCTGTTGAGGAGTCCCGTAAAAAGGTACTGCATATCGTACCCCCATGTCATCCCCTCTTCCTTAAGCGGGTTGATGTACTTCTCAACAAACTTGATAACAGGATACAGGTTATACTTGGGATTGTGAAGGAATCCGATAAGGGATTCTATATAGCAGTTACCTGCACCCCTTCCCATTCCCGAATATGTCGCATCAAGATAATCGGCCCCGCAGCCTACTGCCTCTATGGTATTGGCAAAGGCGAGCTGCTGGTTATTGTGGGCGTGGATACCCACCTTCTTGCCGTATTTCTCCGCTACGCTAAGATAGAGATCCGCAATACGGGTCATCTGCTCGGGGTATATCGAGCCGTAGCTGTCCACAATGTAAAAACATTCCACAGGTGTCTGAGCCAGCATTTCAAGAGCAATCTTGACATCCGTTTCCTGAGCCTGGGATATTGCCATTATATTAACGGTTGTTTCATATCCCTTTTTGGCGGCATCCTCTATCATGTCAACCGCCTGTGGTATAGTGTTTATATAGGTAGCAACACGGATAAGGTCAACCGGGCTCTCATTCTTATTATGGATATCGGTCTTGTAATCGCAGCGGCCGACATCAGCCATAACAGAGATCTTAAGATCTGTATCATTATCTCCGACAACGGCACGTATATCCTCATCATCCGAGAACTTCCACTTGCCGAATTTATTGGTATCGAACATCTCCTTGCTGGCCTTGTAGCCCATTTCCATATAGTCAACTCCGGCCTTAAGATTCGTTAAATACAGCTGCTTTACGAATTCATCCGTGAAGAAGAAATCATTCACGAGTCCACCGTCACGCATCGTACAGTCAACGACCTTTATACCCGGCCGCCATCCCATCAGGTTCTTTAATTCTTTCATCTGCTTACTTCCTTTCTTTGAGAATCACTCGCAGTTTAGTATAAGCCTAACGGTTTGATAATTCAATGAATTTCTCCATGGCTTCATAAGCTTTACCGGAATCAATTATCTGCGCTGCCATCCTTACACCTTCGGCGATCGTTGAAGCCTTATCATAAATGTAGAGAGCTGCTCCGGCATTCATAAGAACGGTATCCCTCTTAGGACCCTTGTCCTTACCGCTTAAGATATCCCTGGTCATCTGAGCGTTTTCAGTTGGTGTTCCGCCCTTTAAGTCTTCCTTCTTACATCTCTTGAAGCCGAAATCCTCAGGTGCGATATCATAGGTCTTATACCATCCTCCGTCGAATTCACATACAGCGGTAGGGCCTACAGCCGTGATCTCATCAAGCTTCTCCTTCCCGTATACCACCAGTCCCTTGTTAACGCCGAGTCCGTATAATACCCTTGCAAGCGGCTCGATAAGGTATTCATCATATACTCCCAGAAGCTGCCTCTTGGGATGTATGGGATTCGTAAGCGGGCCTAAGATATTAAACACGGTCCGAAAGCCCAGTTCCTTTCTTATTGCTCCCACATACTTCATTGATGTGTGGTATTTCTGCGCAAAGAAGAAACAGAAATTGGCATCCTTAAGAAGCTGTACGCACTTCTCGGGCTCAAGGCTTATATTGGCACCGAGTGCTTCTAAGCAGTCAGCCGTACCCGACTGCGATGATGCTGCCCTGTTTCCGTGCTTGGCTACCGGTATACCTGCTGCGGCAGCGACAAATGCTGTGGTTGTTGAGATGTTGAAGCTTCCTGCCCTGTCTCCGCCCGTACCCACTATTTCCAAAGAATCCAGATCACCACC
>DPZM01000037.1 GCA_003535955.1 Lachnospiraceae bacterium
ATGGAACACATATAGATTATCATGGCATAACCCGTTCCCTTCCATATACCCGTGGCTATAAGGATGGCCCTCCAGTAACCGGGCGACCGGTACCACTGAACGGCACTTTTACCGAAGAATCGGAGGATATGGTTTATCTGTCCCTCATCAGTTGCCAGAAAACCATAAAGACAGTAGCCCACTATTACCCATGACAGGAAATAAGGAAGGAGCATGATCATCTGAACGAATCCGGAGAAGGCCTTCCCGTGAACCTCTGTAAGGCAGATAGCAAGAAAAACCGGGATCACGATTCCGGCAACAAGAAAGATGATATTATAAAATAAAGTATTGAACATGATCTTCGGCATATCCGAGGATCTTAAGAGAAAGTTAAAGTTATTAAGTCCTACCCATGGACTGTTTACGAACAGGTTCTTAAACAGCGGCTGGCCCGGCCTTGGTGTGAACTGCTTAAAGGCAAAGGCAACGCCAAACATGGGAAGGTAATCAAACAATATGAACCAGATCATGGCAGGCACAGCCAGCAGAGTCAGCTCTATCATGTCTTTTTTTAATCCCATATGCTGCTTTTTTGTCCTTTTTATCCTCATCATTTCACCCACTCGTCAAGCTGATCGTTAATGTCCTCCAGCAGCTCATCTATACCGGCGGCCTTCATTCTTTTTTTAATTTCCGGAATGACCTTATCGGGATCGGATGTCCCGGTACGAAGTTCCGTGGCATAATCATCATATATGGCAGACACGGCTGTTATTATGTCTTCTTCAGGCGTCGGATCGTAGGCAAAGCCCTTGGTCTTACTGTATATTCCATCCTTTTCATAGCCCTCAAAGACCTTCTCCCACTGGTCGGGATCGGCAAGGAATGTACGGCTTGCCGACTCAACGGATGCATTCACAACTGACCCCGTCTGAAAGAGCTTGGTGTTATACCCGTCCTGCCCTGCCTTAAGCCTGAGAACCGTACCGTTGGGAAGATATTCAAAATGCTTACCTTCTATACCGTACCCGAGTATATCCCTGAACCTCCTGTCAGTACTCAGGAATTCAAGATACTTAAGACATGCCTTCACATGCTCCTCATCGCAAGCGGCACATATGGAAAAGATAGCTCCCTGCTCACTGGTCCTGGACAGGTAGGGACCGTCATAAACAGAGGTTTTAACCTGAAATCCCCAGTCATCCGGATTGGAATAGCCCTGATATCCCCTCCATGCAACACCCGCACGCACGGGTATCGACTTATTATCATTAGTCGAATCAATCGTTGCTGCATCCGGATGTATATAGCCTGCCTTATACCATTTATGCAGAAGCCGGTATCTGTCCACAAGCTTGTCACACTCCCAGAAGGGAACGGCACTGGGCTTATCGGAATCCTGATCATATGGGATGACCACTATGCCTCCGACAACCCGCTCAAGGAAGTTAAGGTAGCCCGCCATCCCTCCCTTATCCATGGCCAGAGGATATTCATTCGGATGATCCTCCTTATAAGCCTTAAGGTAGGGTTCTATATCCTCAAAAGTCATTTCCTCCGGAATCTCCATTCCCTTCTCTCCCTCGAAATAGTCGGCATTTAAGCGGAACAGATTCTCCGAACCCATATCCTTAAGGACGGGCACACCGTAGATACGATCCCTGATCTTTGCACATTCCCAATATTCTCCGATCGAAGCATAAAGGGCCGGTGTCTCCTCTTTAACAACATCCGTAATATCATAATAAAGACCCATGCTCGCGTTCTTATCGAACTTATTGATCCATGAACTGGTAAATACCATATCATAGTATTCACCCGAAGCCATCATCAGGTTGATCTTCTCTGCCGACTGGAACTCAAGGTCTGCACAAACACCTATCTTTTCCTTCGAGATCTCATTGGCGGCCGCGATGACCTCCCTTCCGTCAAGGGGAACATTTCCGTTATCGTAGGTCACGATCCTTATTTTAACGACCTCTTCGCCCTTTGAGTTCACCTCACGGAATCCTGCCTCACACCCGCTTAGAACCGGAAGCAGCATTAATAACAGCAGAATTGTGACTATCCTGAACTTTCCTGTCATGATTCACCCCTTTACCGCACCGACTGCCATTCCCGTTTTTAAGAATTTCTGAAAGAAAGGAAAAAGGATCATAACGGGAAGGATCACGATCACAACCATGGCCATCCGTATAGTAACCGAAGGAGGTGTATAGGTCTGCATTCCCGACATATACTGGGCATCACGGGTGATCGTTTCGATACTGCGTTCCATATTTACGAGAACATACTGAAGCGGATATAACTCCGTATGGTTACTGTCAAGATACAGGAGAGACGGATACCAGCTGTTCCAGTATAAAAACATCTCAAATACCGCTACCGTCATGATGACCGGCTTGGCAACAGGCACGACTATCCTTGTAAGTATCTGAAAATGTCTGCAGCCGTCAAGCTTGGCTGCTTCAACCAGGGAATCGGGTATGGAATCCATGAAATAATTACGCATTATAAGGATATACCAGGTTGAGCAAAGTCCCGGCATTATAAGGGCCAGGTAGGTATTCTTAAGATGGAGTATCTGGGTGTTTACCATGTAACTTGCAACCAGACCGCCCGAAAAGAGCATTGGGATCAATATAAAGACAAGCAGTACGCCACGCAGACGGTATTCCTTACGCGAAAGCGAATAGGCCATTGGGCACATGAGTACAAGGCCAAGGATCGTAGCCAAAAGAGTGATCAGGACCGAATTAAAAAAAGACCTTGCCAGGTACATACCGGAAGCCGCAAGATACCTGTAGGCTTCGAGCGAGAATCCATGCGGAAAGAAGCTGTAGCCGAAATCCCGCACACTTTCCCTGGAAGATACCGACACTATCATAACCAGCAAAACAGGCAAAAAGTACAAAAATGACAGGACAGCGAAGAAACATACCACTATCCTGTTAACCTTTTTCGAATATGCGCTGTCTTCCGGTCTTACATACTCATTCATAATACCTCTTCCCACTATCTTCAATAATACCATGTTGACAGTCTTTAGGCAAAATCATAAAATCCAAAAGCATGGATGCCATTACCATCTACAATAGTAGAAATTTTCTTAAGGTATTAACCAATTTATAATTGACTTTATCAGCAGTATCTACAATAGTAGAAATTTTCTTAAGGTATTAACCCCATAATACCCTGCACGTAAAGCCATGATCTACAATAGTAGAAATTTTCTT
>DPZM01000272.1 GCA_003535955.1 Lachnospiraceae bacterium
TTAAAATAAAGGCAAGATGCGACTAAAAAAAATGCATATTCGAACATGGTATGCCACAAAGATGGTTCATTTAGTCCACTACCAGCCCCGGATGGCCAGTATATTATAATCCTTGAGCCTGTCCTTAGACCCTTTCTTACCAAGCTTCCATTGATACGGGGTATTGTTCATGAATTTAACAAAATTTCTGTTAAATGTAGATGTGGATGTAAAACCGCACTCCTCTGCCACACGATCCATTGAGTAATTGCTCTTCTGCATAAGATCGCAGGCCTTCTGTATTCTTACAAGGTTTACATAATCCATGGGCGGCAGGTTGACGCAATCGCAAAAAAGGCGTCTTAGATGAACCTCGGAAATATTGCATTCCCTTGCCAGATCGGCTGCCTTAAGCTCGCCGGCATAATTGATGTCAACAAAACGAAGAGCGGGGATTATCTGCTCAAAACGCCTGTTTCCCCACTCATTCCTGTGAATCCTACCCCCTGAACCATTTATCCTGACAAGTTCAAGCATAAGGACACGCAAAAGATTCCTGACCATCTCCCTGTATCCGGCTTCCTTATTTCTGTATTCATCGAATATCTTCCGTACAAGCATGGAGACTTCCGGATACTCGCTGCTTCCGTATATCGCCGCCCTGCTGTTCACAAGATTGGCGCTGTCCCTCTGTTTGACCGGTTCGTCCGGAAAAATCTCCTCCATGATCCTGTTTACATCAACAAAGAGAAATTCCCAGTAATCAACCTTCTCAGACAGGGTTGTATGCGGGTAATCCGCCGGTATGGCCGTGAAGGTGCCCGAATCATAGATGAGCCGTTCATCATCAAGGCTCAGGATCCCATGGCCCTCGTAGCAGTATCCTATTTCAAAGAGATTGTGGAAGTGAAGGTTATCGACATCCATCCCGTAAACCCTCTTCCACTTATCACCGATCAGGGCAAGGGCTGACTCTCCCTTTGGTATCTCGTAAAACCTGAATTCAACTGTTACATTATTTTTCGCGGTCATGATCTCTAACCCTCTTATACCATATGATTCAAGGGGCAAAACTATTCAGAACAGGCTAAAAAGTACTGTCCGATTCAGGTTCACACTTTTGAAAGCTCTATCAGCACGCCCCTGAAATCCCCCTCCAGATCGGGAGATCCTTCATTTATCAGAAGGCCCGCCCGCATTATCGTATCGCCCTTAAGAACAAAGTTCTGCGATATCCGCATTGCTTCCCCGGCAGGTGACTCCTCTACCGCTCCATCACTCAGGTCGTCAAAGGTCCACGGCCTGATCGAAGGATATTCAATACCAAGAACCCTCTTGTCACTGCTTATACGATATCTTGCATCAGGATCAAGGCCACGGGGCTTAATAAGAACACTCCTTAAGTTCGGACGGGACAGAACCTTGATATAAGTAATGAGAGCACGTGACTTTTCCTTAGATACCACCATCCAGCAGTCATTCAGGTGATTCTCACTGTAGGAAGTCAGCCTGTAATAATCACCCGTCCTTATAAGGTCGTTATATCTGTGATACATCCTTGTCTGCCCGGGGATCATCTCCCTGTCCTCCTCGGGTATCCTGGTAATATCCAATTCATAGCCGAAGGTGCCCGCCAGCGCAACATAGCCACGTGTCTCAAAGGGAGTGACCCTGCCCACCGTATGATTGGGACAGTCACTCACATGGGCGCCCATGCTTGAGAGCGGATACACCATGGCGGTACCCTCCTGTATGCTAAGCCTCTCAATGGCATCAGTATCATCCGAGCACCAGATCTGCGGGCTGTAGTAGAGCATCCCGGGATCGAACCTGGCGCCTCCTCCCGAGCAGTTCTCAAGCAGGAGATCGGGAAAATCATCAAGGAGCCTCTGCTGCATATCATATACACCCAGCATATATCTGTGGAAGAGCTCCCCCTGCCTGTCACTGTCAAGGGCATAACTTCCCATATCACTGAGTCCGCGGTTCATATCCCATTTAACGTACTCAATATTGGCGCTTGACAGTACCGCCTTGATCCGCGAATATATCTCATCCACCACTTCCTTACGCGACAGGTCAAGCACGTACTGGTTCCTCATAAGTGTTGCCGTCCGTCCCGGTATCGCGATAGCCCAGTCCGGATGTTCGCGATACAGGTCTGAATCGGGCGATATCATCTCGGGCTCGATCCAGATACCGAACTTAAGCCCTGTTTTGTTGACTTCATCCACAAGGTACTTAAGCCCTCCCTTGATCTTATCCTCATTGACAAACCAGTCACCGAGAGCCATGTTATCGGAGCTCCTGTTTCCAAACCATCCGTCGTCCATGACCAGCATCTCGATTCCGCTCCTTGCCGCTTCCTTAGCTATGGCAATAAGCTTGTCGGTATCAAAGTCAAAATAGGTAGCCTCCCAGTTATTGATAAGGATGGGTCTCGGCGCCTCCTTATATTTATTGTTCCTGCAGGCTCCGCATATAAGATGCTCCCTGAAGAGATCGTGGAAGGTCCTGCTCATGTGACCGATACCCTTGTCTGAATACACCATAACAGCTTCAGGGGCATAAAACTCATCCCCCGCACCTAACTTCCACGAAAATCCCTTGGGATTTATTCCCATAAGACAGCGGAGTCCGTCAAATTGCGACCGTTCAACAGAAGTCGTGAAATTACCGGAATATACAAAGCTTACACCATATACGTTGCCTTGTGTCTGTGTGGTATTTCTCCCCGAAACAGCCATAAAGGGATGCATCTGGTGGGAACTCTCGCCACGTATTGAGCTCACCTCGTGCCTGCCGTAGCCCACAGATACCCTGTCTATATGCCTCTCCCTGGTCCATGAGCCATGAAGGGTTATCATATCATAGTCATCATTGTCAAGATCAAGACAGGCTGACAGCGCAGACCTTAAGTAAAGGGGAGCGACCCCGTTGTTTCTTAGCTTCACGCTCCTTATGATCGCATCAAGTCCCGCAAATACTGTATAAGAGAGGACAGCGACCAATCCGGTCAATGTATCCTTCAGCGTGATCTCAAGACTTTCGCAATCCTCCTCACTTCCGTAGGTTGCGGGAAGTCCCGGTAATGCTTTCTTGCCCTTATATATATTATGGTTTACATAACTTAACTGACAGCCCTGATGGCCTCCCTCTGTCTCAACCCTCAGACAACCGTTTCGTCCGTCACCGATACCCTCGGTCGGATACTCAAACATTGCGGAGTCAAGAAAGCTCCCCCTGTCCCTGTTGTTTGTTGCCGGCGTAAAGGGATTCTCATATATCCTCATAAGATAGCGCACGTCATCATCGCTTATCCTGCTTCCGTAATATGTATGAAGCAGAAAATTCTCGTCTTGACCCTCGGCACCCGTAACAATACCGCATACATATGAAGAATGCGGTGTATCGAGTTTAAATAGCCTCTCCTTTTCCATGTACTTAATTCCCATTTTTTCCTCCTTTGTGAAACGGGGGACGGTTCTCCGTTTCATTTTTTTAAACAGGGGCCATCACTGACTTCCTCTCAATAAGCGTTCCCGACACAAGTACGCGTCCCACCGAATAATCGGGGTCCGACAGCTTCTCAAGTATTATCCTTATGGCTGTTTTAGCCAGTGAATCGGTGTCAACCCCGTAGGTTGTGATCTTAGGCGAACTCATCTCAGCATAGATAAAGTTATCAAATGCAACCACGGAAACATCCTCAGGGACCCGGTACCCGTCCTTCTGAAGCCTCTTCACAAGATCGAACGCCGTGGCATCAGAATTGCATACAAAGGCCGTGGGCATGTCCTTTGGCAGGTCAAACCTGATCCTCTCACCCTCATCATCCCTGTCCTCTATCCGCCATTCATCCTTTGTTTCAAGCCCGGCCCCAAGCATCGCACGGTAATAACCGATATACCTGTCCATTATGCTGCTGGTGCTTCTTATACTGCCGACAAAGGCTATTCTCGTATGGCCTTTTTTTATGAGATAATTGGTCAGGATATCCGAGCCGAAGACGCTGTCGCTGATAACCGAATCCTCAAAGATATCCTCATCATAAAAATCCATGAACAGAAGCGGGACACCGCTCTCCTTCAACAGCTTAAGGTACTGCCTTGACATCTGACCGAGCACTATCGCTCCTTCCACCTGCCCGGAATTCAGAAGTGCAGGTAACTGCCCTTCTTTTTCGGTCTCCCGCCTGATTATCTCAAGCATTCCCATCTGCTTCTGCTCTGACAGCATCATCATGGTCTTTTCATACAGCCTGCTGTAATATGTGTCCTTGTTTATAAAACGCTCGCTTACAAAGATACCTATGTTATGCTTCTCTTCCGCATTCTCCTTTTTGCTGCCTGTATAATGATACCCCATTTCTTCGGCTTTTTTGATTATCATTTCCCGAACGGCTTCGGAAACACCCTCCTTACCCGTAAGTGCCTTGGACACGGATACGGTACTGACCCCCAGTTCCTTCGCGACATCACCCATGGTGACGCTTTTTCTTATCATTTCGTACTCTCCTTATGGCTGTTTATTTCCCTGATGTATTCTCATAGTACCATGACTTAATTGCTTTATCCACATAATTTAATTAATTTACTTAATCTTTAGGCCTTTCGGATTTAACTAAATTAAGTCATAA
>DPZM01000101.1 GCA_003535955.1 Lachnospiraceae bacterium
TATATATGAGCTTTTTACAGCTGTTTCACTCCAATTTGCGGAGGTGCGTATGGACTTTCAGACAATTGCCGACAGTATGTATGCGATGACCTGTGTGGTTTCAGTCGAGAAGCTTGAAGGGGATAAGCATGGTGATATACGGATAGTCACGGGCAATAAGGCTTATATCGATTCCATTGAGAATCCACCCGAGAACATGCGTATGCTTACTGACAAGTTCATTCCGGATTCCCTCTATACCAATTATCTTACGAGGGATACCAATTTCGAAGCAGCCTGTTACAGAGCAGCAGTGGAGAAGAAGTGTGTACACTCATATGCTCATCCGGACAGGTTTGATGTATGGTTTAACATGACATTTATGCCTCTCTTCCCGGATGACGGCAATATCTGCTATTGTACTTACACAATGGAGATCAACTTTCAGGCCGAATCGACTGCCATGTCAAGCGGCAACGCCGAGATAGCATCATCGGTTCTTGATACCTGTATAATACTAAGGGGAGCGGATGACTTTGTAAAGGCCATGGGAACGGTTGTCAAGAATATCCGTGAGATGTGT
Source organism: Lachnospiraceae bacterium (assembly GCA_003535955.1). Taxonomy (GTDB): domain Bacteria; phylum Bacillota; class Clostridia; order Lachnospirales; family Lachnospiraceae; genus UBA2868. The sequence goes on from DPZM01000101.1 coordinate 563, forward strand.
ATGGCACAGCACTGCTGTGTGGTCATGGTGGATAAGCTTGAACGTAAGGTCAGCCTTCTTGCGGAGTCACTTGCCAAAGATTCAAAGCTTTTGGGCATAGAGCCCTACCTTACGGATGACTTTTACGATATAGCCGATTCCTGGGAGGAAACCATTGCGGGGAGCAATTGCATCATCGCCAAGAATGAGGATGAGATGGAGATCATAAGGGAGAGGAATCCCGAATGGTATAAGTCCCTTACGGATGCGATGGTTGAGAGTATAGTCCTGTTTCCGCTCAAGTCCGGGAAGAATCTCTTAGGATATATGTGGGCTCTTAATTTCGAGCCGGAAAATGCCGGCAAGATCAAGGAGACCCTGGAGATGACAACCTTTATTCTGGGTTCCGAGATCGCCAACCACCTTATGGTCGACAGGCTGCGCTTATTAAGCTCAAGGGATCTTCTGACGGGTGTTATGAACCGGAACGAGATGAACAATCTGGTGGACCGTCTCAGTAAGGGGATCGAGGAGGATGCGGTTTCAATAGGTGTTATCTTCGCCGATCTTAACGGACTTAAGACAGTCAATGATAATGAAGGCCATTCGGCAGGAGACAAGCTCCTTAGGGATGCGGCGGATTCTCTTCGGGATGTCTTTAATGAAGAGGAGATATTCAGGGCAGGCGGGGATGAATTCTGCGTTCTTATCAAAAACATTTCGGATGCCCAGCTGGCCATGAGGGTAGGTAAGCTGCGTCAGGCAGCGGATAAGTATACGAGAGTCAGCTTCGCCATAGGTCATTCGACGGCCTCCAATGCGAAGAATGTACGCACGGCCTTACGTCATGCCGATGAAAACATGTACGAGGATAAGAGGATCTTCTACGAAATGCATCCGGAGAGGAAGCAAAGATAAGCGGAAGGGAAAAGGTAGGAATACAGATGAAGACCGTGATATTTGCGGTTACAACCCGGGGGACTGAGGGAGCGGAAAAGATAACAGATCTGCTGATTAAAAATGATATATGCAAGAATCCGGACCTCAAGGTTTACATAAAATACAAAAGTGACACATTGGTTCAGAGCCGATGTGTCACTTTATTTGATGGGGATGAAATGGCAGCTTATGTGCAGGCGGAATTTGTACGGTCCGATGCGCTGATCTTTGTATGCGCGGCCGGGATAGCGGTGCGTATGATAGCTCCCTGCCTTAAGCATAAGTCGGAGGATCCGGCGGTTCTGGTAATTGACGAAGGGATGGATTACTGTATCCCCATACTGTCCGGTCATCTTGGAGGAGCCAATGAGCTTGCCCGTGTTATATCCGACGGGCTTGGCTGCTTACCGGTCATAACAACCGCTTCGGATATAGCCGGACTTACAGCCCCGGATTTGTTTGCAAAGTCAGAAAGCCTGATCATCACTGACTTTGAAAAAGCCAAGATACTGACGGCAGCCCTGCTTGAGGGGGAAAATATAGGGGTGATAAACGATGCCCGTGATGTTTTGGATCTTGCGGATGAAGACCTTCCCGCAGGGTATATTATGACAGACGGCAATTATCATTCCGGAAAGAGCGGTGATAATAACAGATCTGACAGGCTTACTGCCGGACAGAATGCTGTGAACAGGCCGCAAACGGATGATGCCGGATATGGAAAATATATAAGAATATCATATAGAAAATCAGAGGATCCGGGTGAGGCGGGAATCCGGGAGGACAGGATCATCCTTGATATGGTTCCAAGGTGTCTGAGTGTTGGTATCGGATGCAGAAGGGGAACGGGAAGGGAGAAGATAAGCGCCGCTTTAGACAGGTGCTTTGGTTTACATAACCTATACAAGAGCGCAATAGAGAGAATAAGCAGCATAGACCTTAAATCAGATGAAGAAGGTCTGCTTGATTACTGCAATGATGAAGAACTGCCCTGTAGGTTTTATTCGGCGGACAGGCTTAATAAGGTAGAGGGTGATTTTGACGGTTCGGGCTTCGTAAGTGAGGTTACGGGTGTGGATAATGTATGCGAACGAAGCGCCGTGGCTGAGGGCGGCAGGCTCATCGTCAGGAAGGAAGCATATGATGGCGTGACCCTTGCGGTTGCCATCAGATCAAATGGCCGGGCAAACCCTGAAGGAGAAAAATGAATAAGCTGTATGTGGTGGGCATAGGCCCGGGTGATGAAAAGGGAATGACGATAAGGGCAAGGGAGGTTCTTGATGAATGCAGGATCATTGCGGGATACAAGACCTATATCGATCTGGTGAAGCCCATGCTTTCTGATGATAAGGAATATATGGAGACGGGCATGAGGGCCGAGGAAGCAAGGTGCCGGATGGCCCTTGAGGCCGCTTCGGACGGCAGGGGAGATGTGTGCATGATATGCAGCGGTGATGCCTGTATATACGGTATGGCCGGGTTGATATATGAGCTGTCGGGAGAGTACGAGGGGGTATCTGTGGAGGTTATTCCCGGAGTGACCGCAGCCCTGTCGGGTTCGGCCCTTCTGGGTGCGGCTGCAGGCCACGACCTTGCCCTGATAAGCCTAAGCGACCTTCTGACGCCCTGGGACTTTATCGAGAAGAGGCTTAAGGCGGCCGCGGAGGGTGACTTTGTCATTGCTCTTTATAATCCTGCCAGTAAGAAGAGGGCTGACTATCTTAAGAAAGCCTGTGATATAGTGGGACAGGTCAGGAGTGCCGATACGGTGTGCGGCTATGTAAGGAACATAGGAAGGGATGGAGAAGAGGTGGTGGTAACAAGCCTTAAGGACCTCGGGAATGCCGGGGCTGACATGTTTACCACTGTTTTTATAGGCAACTCGATGACTGAGAATATTGACGGGCATATGGTAACGCCCAGAGGATATAAGCTGTGAAGGTATTGGTATTTGGCGGGACAAGTGAAGGACGTAGGATAGCGGAGGCCCTTGCTGAAAGCAGGGAGGGATCATGCAGGATCACCATGATGCATATGTGTGTTGCGACCGGGTACGGCGCAGGCCTGCTCCCGGTGGATGAGCGTCTTATCATCCACAATGAGAGGATGGATAAGGATCAGATGGTCAGGCTTATTGAGGATGAGGGATTTGATGCCTGCATCGACGCGACGCACCCTTATGCAGGGGAGGTATCCCGAAATATTAAAGAGGCATGCGCTGATCGCGGCCTTAAGCTCTATAGGATTGAAAGACCGGATATGTCCAATAAAAGGGATATATACGACGGGGGCGGAGTTATATATTTTGATAATACCGGTGATGCCGTTTCGTACATTAATGAAGCCGGCGAGCATGTCCCCGGCAATATCTTTATCACAACCGGTTCCAAGGATCTTAAAGAGTACACGAACATAAGTGATTACGCCGACAGGTGCTATGTCCGCATCCTGCCGTCCGTTGAAGCTGTTGAAGCCTGTACATCGCTTGGCTTTAAATCATCCCGGATCATATGCATGCAGGGGCCCTTTGATAAGGATTTAAACACCGCAATGTTTAAATCGTGTGATGCGAAGTTCCTTGTGACCAAGGAATCGGGCCGGGCCGGAGGGTATGAAGACAAGATTGAAGCTGCCCTCTCGCTGGGCATCACCTGTCTTGTGATAGGACGCCCGGCTAAGGTGGATGACAAAACCTATTCCCTTACGGAAGTTCTTGATATATTCGGCTTATTAAGAAAGCCCGGCAAGAAGGCCTACCTGATCGGAACCGGATGCGGGGATGAAGGTCTTACCATGAGGGCCCTGAAGGCCCTGTCGGAGAGTGAACATATAATAGGTGCCGGGCGGATGATCGATGGTATCGGTTCGCTCGATAAGGCGGACATAAAGGATAAGAAGATATTCGTAAGCTACGATAAGGATGAGATAAGCAGGTATATAAAGGACAATGAGCCTGACAGCGTGGCACTTCTCTATTCGGGTGACATCGGCTTCTATTCGGGCGCGGCAGGTATAGTGGACAAGCTTGACGAATACGAGATAGTGACCATTCCCGGAATATCATCGGGCGTTTACTTGTGCGACAGGCTAATGATACCGTGGCAGGATGTGAGGTTCTTAAGCTGCCACGGAAGAGAGCTTGACCTGAAAAAGGAGATAGTAAACCATAAGAAGCTGGTCATACTCCTGGGCAGGGAGGATGATGCGGCTGATATCTGCTCCTGTCTGTGTGACAGCGGTCATGAGGATGCATCGGTCTATATAGGTGAGGATCTGGGATATAAGGATGAGAGGATAAGATCGGGCAGGGCGGCTGACTTTACGGATGTTAAAACGTCAGCTCTTACGGTGATACTTGTGGATATATGGGAAAAGTAAAAATAAACAGAATACTTATCTCCGCCCTTTCTTCAGGTTCCGGTAAGACCACCATGACCTGCGGTCTTATAAGGGCGCTTAAAAACCGCGGTCTTAAGGTCAGTGCCAGAAAGTGCGGACCCGATTACATAGACACCATGTTCTTAAGGACTGCCCTGTCGGTCCGGGCGGGAAATCTTGACCCCTACTTCACTGACGGGGAGGTGATGCGATATCTCCTTGCATCAGGCAGCAGTGACAGTGATATTACGGTCATCGAGGGAGTCATGGGCTATTATGACGGGATTGGCGGAACGAGCGTTAGCGGTTCGACATATGAGGTTGCGAGGGAGACATGCACGCCCGTGATCCTTATACTTGACGCATCCGGGATAAGCGTGACTCTTTCAGCCATGGTTAAGGGCATTCTTGACTATAAGAAGGACAATAACATAAGGGGACTTATACTGAACAGGATTTCGCCTGCCTTCTACGATCGCTTAAAGGGTCTTCTCGAGAAGGAGTGCGGCGTCGGGGTACTGGGCTATCTTGAGAAGCTTGACGAAATAGAGATCGGCTCAAGGCATCTGGGCCTTTTGCAGCCCTATGAGATCGACAAGGTAATGGATAAGATAGACATAACGGCAGCAGGCCTTGGGAAAACGGTAGATATTGATGAGATCATAAGGATTGCCTCACAAGCGGAAGGACTTGACCCGGAAGCACCGGCACGGCTTGGTGAAGTATTAAACAGTGAGGAAGCAGACAGGATACGAAGGGCACATCCTGTCGTTGCGGTGGCGAGGGATGAAGCCTTCTCGTTTTATTATGATGACAATATAAGGCTGCTTACGGAACTTGGAGCCGACATAAGGTATTTTTCTCCTCTTAAGGATGTATCTCTTCCCGAGAGTACACAGGGTATCATCCTTTACGGGGGCTATCCCGAGAATCACGCGGACACCCTAAGCGAAAACAGGGCCATGCTCGCGGCTGTGCGAAATGCCCATAAGGCAGGTATACCGATCATTGCCGAATGCGGCGGCTTTATGTACCTTAGCGATTCACTTACGGATGCCGAGGGCAATACATATAAGCTCTGCGGCTGCCTTCCGGGAGCGGTATATAATGAGGGCAGGCTTACAAGGTTCGGATACATGGAGGCAACGGCCCTTACAGACGGTCTGTACGGTAAGGCAGGTACCACATTCCGGGGGCATGAGTTCCACCACTATGACTGCAGTTACAACGGGAGTGACTTTGAAGCTCATAAACCGGGCAGGGATATAAGCTATAGGTGCATGTTCCACACGGACACCCTGGCAGCAGGCTTCCCCCATATATATGCCTTCAATAACCCGGTCATGTACCTAAACGCCCTGCTTAAAATGATAGAGTGACAGTTTTGGAGTGATGATGCTTAGGTCGATAATTATTGCTTTTTCAACATATTCGAAGATTCCCATGCCGCGTTTTGAATGGAAGGGGGAGGATATGAAGTATACCATGTGCGCCTTTCCTCT
>DPZM01000267.1 GCA_003535955.1 Lachnospiraceae bacterium
CCCTTTCTTACTAACTGGTTAAATGTCGGCATTCTTTTCACCTCCTGTTTAGTATAGTTATTTCTTAACATCAAAAGAAACGTGCATAATCACACGTCTCTTTCGACACGCCCATTTATTATATTCACATACGGGCGCAAAGTCAAGCATATTTTGTTTTCAACCACAAAAATAAAAACAGGGTCATCCCCATGACCCTGTCATATGATGTATACCCCTATACACCTTTCGCACTGCCTTGGACCACCCGGTTCTCAAGCTCTCGCTCAATCCTCATGGTCCTAAAGGGATGGAAGGCACTCACACCATCCATCTCATTTATGTATGGCTCACTGTCAAGTCCCATGACCAGCAGCTGCGCTATACGCCTCTTATGGTTCCTGTACCAGAAAAAATACAGGACAACTATAGCTATAACTATGCATGTAAGAACAACTGCAAGAACGATACCGCTGTAGTCGCTTGTTCCCGCGCTTAACGGAACATGATTCTCTTCTATTATCTTAAGGTTATAGTTTTCCATATTTTCAGCAAGTCTCCAATGTAGGTCACGTTTCGTGGATCAGGTAACTTTTCGGTTACACAAATAAAGACTACCTGTATATATAAAAAGGTTCACGATTTTTATTTTTTTTTTCCTATATTTGAGTTATGATATATAGGTATTCATAAACACTGAAAGGACGCCAAGTCATGAACAATGATCGATATCATAATTTTAAGCTTTTCAAGCTTATTCAGCTGACTCTTCTTGTTTTGTTCGGGATCATGTTCTTCTGCTACCTCAAGTTCGACCCCCTTCTTAGGAACAATATATTTTCCAACCGTAATCTCTTAACCATATGCGTCTTTCTCTGGGCCTTCATGATCTACTCTGCGATCTGCCTTATATCCGATTTTTCCCAGCTTCAGAAGGAGATCGTCGAGAATCACAAGCTCCACCAGGCAGCATATCTGGATTCACTTACCGGCCTCCCCAACAGGAACGGCTGTGACCTTATCATTAACAAGTATGTAAACAAACGCGACGTATCGAAGATCGGATGCGCTCTTATAGAGCTTCCCCGTATAGATGAGATCAATGTCGCAAACGGTCGTCTCTTCGGTGACAAATATATACATGATTTTGCGCAGATGCTCGAACTGCTGGCGAACAAATACGGTTTCGCCGGTCGAAATTCCGGTAACGAATTTCTTCTTATTATAGATGATTGTCCCGCTGAAAAAATGCAGGAATTTATAGGAGCCTTAAACGGCGAGATAGAAAGATACAATGAGCAGCACGGAGAACCTGCAATGGAAGTCCGTATCGGTTATATTCTGAATGAGCAGGAAGGTCTTAAGAGCTTCCTCTCCATTATATCTACTTTATATTCGCGTGAAAGGTAGCGTAAATGGCTGACTTTAACCATGCTTATATAGGCAACCTCGTCATTTCCGCGCAATCGGGCTCTTCCGAAGCCTTCGCCGAGCTGTATGCAACCACCTACAACCACACCTACAACTACTCAATGCACTATCTGCGGGATGCATATCTGGCTCAGGACGCTGTGCAGGAAACCTATATATCGGCCCTGAAAAACATTAATAACATAAAGGATCCCTCCCTGTTCGTAGCCTGGCTTAATCAGATATGTTTCCACGTATGCTACGATATGGCCAGGAAGAATCACCCGGATTCGATAAGTTCGGAACTGCTGGAACTTATACTTGACGAAAAACCGGAGCATAATCCGGATGAGCATTACGAAAACAAGGAGGAGCTGACCTCCTTGACAAGGGCAGTAAACTCCCTTCCCTTCCTTGAACAGCAGGTCATTGTAATGAGGTTCTACAATGAAATGAAGCTCGAGGATATAGCCGCAGCACTTAACTGCTCCAGAAGTACCGTAAAGCGGTACATAAACAGCGGCAAACAGGCAATCTATAAGATGCTGAGAAAGGAGGGGAAATAATGTTTTACAAACGTTCCAAAAAATACAACATGCCAAAACAGGCTGCAGTCGATGTACTGAAAAATGTACTGGAAGCCTCAAATGTAGAAACACCCAATATTAATTTCGACCTGCTTCTGCTTAAAGGACTGGCCCAGACCAACCTTGTGGATTTCTGCAAATGGATCGCTATCGGTTTCCTCTTCCTTGCACTGGTATCACCGGTTGCATTGATGAACAGCCAGCTTAAGGTTGACAGGGCCGGCATAGCGCCTGATAAGATCATCATCGAGGACTATTCCCTGTATAATGACCATTTTATCCTTAAGCTTATCGGTGATGACATCGACTATGAATCAATATTTGCGAAAACCGCAGACGGCAAGACCATTTTACCGACGGGTTATGACCGGGATACCGGAGAAGTTATCTTCCCCTATGCCCACGAAGGACTGACAATATATATTTCCGATAAGCACGGTCATACCCTGAATGCGAAACTATCGGCTTATGATAAATAAATTACGGACACAATTGCATATTGTCCCGCTCGTATTTTTACTTGCTGTTGCTCTTACAGGCTGTGGGAAGAAGGTTCCGCCCTCGCAGCGCGAAACTGAAGTAAAGCTTGAGAATCAGGCGGGAACCTGGTCGAATGATTTTGACATACTTCTTCCTAAGGTTTCGGATGAGCCAACCGGCGGCAATGAGTATTTAAGTTTTGATGCTGCTTATGCCGATGACGGATATATCTGTGTGAGATATCTTGGAGATGCCGAAAAGGCAAAGCTTCAGCTGTTTAAGGATACCAGCATAACCTATACCTACAATATCCCGCCCGATGAAGATACTATCATACCCCTTTCTCTTGGGAGCGGCCTCTACAGCATCACGATTTACGAGAATATCCAGAGTAATGAATATGCCATGATATACGCACAGGATCTCGATGTGTCTTTAAAGGATGAGCTCAGTCCCTTCCTGTATCCGAACCAGTATGTTAATTTCTCGGATAAATCTGATACAACCGTACTTGCAAGGCAGCTCACGGACGGATGCAGCAACGAGCTTGATGCCGTAGCGAAGGTCTATGATTATATGATCAAAAACATAACCTATGACTACGACAAGGCAGAGAACGTACAGCCCGGTTATCTTCCCGATGTAGATGAGATATTAAGCATAAAGACCGGCATCTGTTTCGATTATTCGGCAGTAATGACCTCAATGTTAAGAAGCGTGGGAATACCTACAAGGATGGAGATCGGCTACTCCGGAGATGCCTACCATGCATGGCTGAGCGTCTATGTAAAGGATATCGGCTGGATAAATGATATCATCCAGTTCGACGGCGATGTCTGGACCCTGATGGATCCGACCTTCGATGCCAACGCCGACGGAAATACAAGCCTCATCGGAAGCGGCAAAAAAACCGAGTATACAATGATGTATAATTATTAAATATAATAAGGGGTACCACGAAGCGGGGGATTCCTTACATAATTAATGACCATAAGGAGAAAAAATGGCTGAAAGAAAAAAGAAACTCAACTATGAAGAACTTGCTCTCTTTTGTGAAC
>DPZM01000073.1 GCA_003535955.1 Lachnospiraceae bacterium
TCGAGGATGTAATGAAGTATCCGGATGATCCCGTTTTCGGTATGGATATGGAAACGGAAAGCTATGACAAGCTTACAGGCAGCCTTTCGATGAAACATGTGACGTTTGGGTATTCCAAGCTTGCTCCTCCGCTTATCGAAGACTTTTCTCTTGAGCTTAAGAGAGGACAGAGAGTGGCTTTTGTTGGTGCAACGGGCTGCGGCAAATCGACACTGGCCAAGCTTATTTCGGGATTATACAGGCCATGGAGTGGAGAGATCCTCTTTGACGGAAAACCCATATCGGAGATTGACAGGAATATATTTACGGGCTCGGTGGCTGTTGTCGATCAGGATATCATCCTTTTTGAAGATACCATTGCCAATAACATCAGGATGTGGGACAACTCCATTGAAGATTTTGAAGTGATACTGGCGGCCAGGGATGCCAGGATACATGATGATATCATGCAGCGTGAAGGCGGGTACAATTACAGGCTTACCGAAGGCGGCAGGGATTTGTCCGGCGGCCAGCGCCAGCGTATGGAAATAGCACGTGTCCTTGCCCAGGATCCGACAATGATAATCATGGATGAGGCAACAAGTGCCCTGGACGCGAGGACCGAATTCGAGGTTGTGGATTCCATATGCAAAAGGGGAATATCCTGTGTCGTGATCGCACACCGCCTGTCAACGATCCGTGACTGTGACGAAATCATAGTAATGGACAAGGGTAAGGTTGTCGAACGTGGTACGCATGAAGAACTGATGGCTAAAAACGGCCTGTATATGCAGCTTGTAACTTCGGAATAATTAATAGGGTATTGATAAATGGGATGGTTTGACGAGCAGATACGTGAACGTAAAAAATCAGACAGGATCATATTTGAGGATTCCTTTAAGGCTATAGCCGGAGCCGTGATGGGGAAAAGGATGAGTGAAGCCTTAAATGATGACAGGAAGGTCACTACTGATGCAATAGGAGAGATACTGAAGTTCTATCATGTTAAGATACATGATGTTCCCGATAAGATCACGGATATGAATGAGGTACTGGAATACCTTATGCGCCCTTTTGGGATCATGCGGCGTACTGTGCGGCTTGACAAGGGGTGGTACAAGGATGCTGTGGGTGCGATGCTTGGTACAAGAAGTGATGACGGAAGCGTTGTGGCCCTGATGCCCTATGGACTCAGAGGTTACAGGTTTTTTGACCACAAGAGTAATAGTTACGTTACCCTGAACAGTAAAACAGAGGAACTTATAGAACATGAGGCAATAGCTTTTTATAAGCCTTTTCCGTTAAAGGAAATGGGAATAAGCGATTTCCTCTTTTATATAAAGGAGCAGCTGTCGGTATCTGACATTATCATGCTTATTATGGCCGGTCTGGCTGTTACCCTGGTGGGCATGCTCATGCCCAGACTTAATTCCATGCTCTTCGGCAAGGTTATTGATTCGGGCAGGATAAGCATGCTTGCAGGTACTGCGGTCTTTATGCTGTGTACATCATTTTCGTCACTGATCTTTACGGTCGTTAAAGGACTTGCGACAGCCAGGATAAGCACTAAAGTCAGCGTATCGGTGGAAGCGGCGGCTATGATGAGGATACTGTCACTGCCTGCTGAATTTTTCAAGGACTATAATGCGGGCGAACTCTCAAACCGTCTTGGTTATATCAGTCTTCTGGCCAATCAGATGGTCGATATGGCTCTGGCAACGGGCCTTACAGGCCTGTTCTCACTGGCTTATATAACCCAGATATTTAAGTACGCCAGGTCGTTAGTGGGGACGGCACTTCTTATAATCTTTCTGATGTTTGCGGTTTCTGCCATTACCGTTGTCCTCCAGGTCAGAGTATCCAGACAGCAGATGAAGCTTGCTTCCAAGGAAAGCGGTATTACGCATGCTATGATAAACGGAATACAGAAGATAAGGCTGTCGGGAGCAGAGCAGAGGGCATTTGCAAGATGGGCAAACGTTTACTCGAAGTGTGCGGCCCTTTCCTATAACCCTCCGATGTTTCTGAGGGTATCTGCGGTAATAAGTCTGGGAATATCCCTGTTTGGTACCCTGGCCCTGTATCTTGAAGCAGTTGAAAGCGGTATCAGTGTCTCCGATTACTATGCTTTTAATACTGCATATGCAATGGTAAGCGGAGCATTTCTGTCATTTACGGGGATCGCAGCTTCGGTTGCCGGGATAGGTCCTATACTTGAGATGATCTTCCCCATCCTTAAGGCAGTGCCGGAGATCGATGAGAATAAACACATGGTCACGAGCCTGTCGGGCGGAGTGGAACTTAATCATGTGTCTTTCCGTTACAGAGATGATATGCCGCTTGTACTCGATGATCTGAACTTAAAGATACATCCCGGCCAGTATGTGGCCATAGTTGGTAAGACAGGCTGTGGAAAGTCGACCATGATGAGAATACTTTTGGGGTTTGAAAAACCCCAAAAGGGAGCAGTGTATTATGATGGTCGGGACTTAGAAAGCCTTGATCCCAAGTCACTCAGACGACGCATAGGAACCGTCATGCAGGATGGAC
>DPZM01000005.1 GCA_003535955.1 Lachnospiraceae bacterium
GGCCCAAATCTTAAAAAAAGATTATCCCTAAACACTACACCCGGGCCGGAAGCAGGAAGTGTAAGGAAAGGGGGAAGGAAGCCATGATTCTGCTTGATATGAAGGATTCAAGACCCATATATGAACAGGTCGTCGACAAGTTCCGGCTGCTCATATTGAACGGGGTCTTAAAAAGCGAAGACAAGATGCCAAGCGTCAGGACTCTCGCCATGGACCTGTCCATAAATCCCAATACGATCCAGAGGGCCTACGGGGAACTGGAGCGCCAGGGCTATATCTACACGGTCAAGGGCAGGGGGAACTTCGTTTCCGAGGTGAGTAAACTGAAGGACGATTACAGGAGTGAAGTGTTCCTGCGGCTGGATGATGTATGTGATACCGCGCTAAAGGCAGGGATAAGGACAGAGGAGCTTACGGACCACATTAAAGAATGGGAAAAAGAGAGGAGATGAGGGACAATGATCAGGATAGACAATGTCAGCAAGGATTTCGATGACATTACCGCAGTCGATCGTGTCAGTGTTGATATCAATGAGAAGACGGTTTTCGGTCTTCTGGGAACCAACGGAGCAGGTAAATCAACCCTTCTTCGCATGGTTGCGGGTGTGCTTAAGCCGGATGCGGGAACCGTTACCGTTGATGACATGAAGGTGTATGACAATCCGAAAGCCAAGAGGAATCTTTATTTTATTTCGGATACGCCGTATTTTTTCGCCAACGCAACGCCCATGGATATGCAGGCCTATGTGAAGAACCAGTACATATCCTTTGATTGTGACAAGTTCGTGAAGTATTTAAGGACCTTCAATCTTTCTCCTTCGAGGAAGATAAATACCTACAGCAAGGGCATGAAACGTCAGCTGGCGATTTTGCTGGGTATCTGCTCAGGCACCAAATACCTCTTGTGTGACGAGTCCTTTGACGGACTGGATCCCGTTATGAGACAGGGGGTAAAGTCAATCTTTGCCAGGGAGATGGATGAGCGCGGGCTTACGCCTGTCATAGCATCTCATAACCTTCGCGAACTTGAGGATATATGCGATCATGTCGGCCTCCTTCACCGGGGCGGAGTTCTTCTGAGTAAGGAGCTTGAGGATATGAAGCTTAATATCCAGAGGGTTCAGTGCGTGTTCAGATCGGAGGAGGATGAGAAGAAGCTCACCGCGGGCCTCAATGTTGCCAAGGATGATGTAACGGGTTCGCTCCATGTTTATACGATAAGGGGAACGAGGGAAGAAACGGAGAAGGCATTTGCGGAAGTGGGAACCGTTTTCTTCGAGGTGCTTCCTCTCTCGCTCGAGGAGATATTTATAAGTGAAACGGAGGTGGCAGGCTATGACATCAAGAAGCTCATCATGGGTTAATCTTATAGAGAACAACAAGAGAAGGATATGGCAGTGGTGTATATCCATTCTGCTCTTTGTCGTGCTGAATGCGGTCCTGCTCCTGTTAATGTTAATGTCAATGGATGAGAGTCAGTATCTGGCGAATTACGGGGTCAGGGCAGCAGAGGTAATGCGAAATGATGCGGCAAGGTACTGTACGGCCATGATAGGTGATTCCGCATACAGGATCGTTGTGACCGCAATACTCGGAGTAATGCTTGCATGGGGAGGCTTCACCTACATAAATGACCGTGTCAAGCTTGACTTCTACGAGGCTGTTCCGGTTAAGAGGGGCAACCGTTTCTCGACCATATGGTTAAGCGGTATCATCATGTACTGCGGAACTTATATTGTGGGAACCCTCCTGTGTCTTTCGGTTGCCACGATCGTGGGTTACGGGGATGTGTATACCATGGAGGAGGCCCTTATAGCCTTTGTCAAGCTGTTCCTCTTCTTCCTTGGGGTATATCATCTGTTTATCGTTTCGATGATGCTTACCGGTACCGCCTTTGCGGGATGCTGTGCCTTCGTTGTCCTGTCGGTTTTTGAGTTTGCGACAAGGGGACTTATCGGAGCCTTCGAGTCTGTTTTCTTTAAGTATGATTATATAATGAACGGGTTTTATATTCCCGCCATATCGCCCTTCGGACTTCTTGCGAAAGCGAAAGACAGAATATATCTGATAAGTGGGGGCAGTGAAGCCGGGTGCATGATAGCGATGCTGGCGCTTGACTTTGCCCTGCTTGTTCTGGCATACATCCTCTATTTAAAGAGGCCGGTTGAGAAGGCCGGCAAGACACTCATATTTAAATGGATGGCACCTGTCCTTAAGCTCCTCCTTGGAACAGAGGCGGTTGCATATTCGGCCATCCTTACGGTAACGATCCTTGACAGGAGCACGGGCCTAAAGGCCGGGGATCTGGTTGCCGTTGCCATTGTATGCCTGATAACATCGGTGATCGTGTGCGCGATCATGGAAGCGGTATTCGAGCTTGATATCAAGGCCGTCATAAAGGGTAAGGCCTACTGGCTGGTATGTACGCTTTTCGGACTTATCATCTTCTTCGGATTTAAGATTGATTTCTTCAATATAGATGAGTATGTTCCCGATGACGGCAGGGTTGAATCGGTCGTGTTTGCTCCGGTGGGATATGACGACAATTACAATTATTTCGATCAGGAATTCGGTAATATAAATGACTATGAATACTGGATCAAGAATATGCGCCTTGAAGATAAGGAGAACGTGCGCAAGCTTGCGATGCTGTCCATGCGCAGGTATGACGAGGCCCTGAAGGTTGTCGGAAGCGAGGACGAAATGTACAATTACGGTGACGGCAGTGAGTTTTCGGAGGCTATCATAATCTACAGGCTAAGAAGCGGCCGCCTTGTGAGCAGGAAGATCATGGTTCCGGTCAATGATGCGGAGGCCCTTGGCCTGCTTGATACGATCATGAACAGTAAAGAATTCGTTAACGGTTACTTCGCGGAGATGAAGTTCGATATTGATAAATGTATTTCCAACGAGGATAATCCCTTTGCCAATAATAATGTTTTCACAGACGGGATCCATTCGGTAAAGCTTACGAATGAGGAAGTTAAGGACCTCCTTAAGCTGTACAGGACGGATATGGAGAAGTTCTCCTTTGCGGAGAGGCGTGATCTGTGGCCCATGGGCTTTATGGATTACGAAATAAGATATCCGGCCGGAGATGATGTCTACACTGACTATCGTACATATGGAACCGGCAGGACGCTCATTATCTATCCGAATATGGAAAACTGTGTCAGGTTCTTAAAGGACAAGGGATATGATCCTTCGGCGATAAAGCTTTCCGAGGAGGCGGTTTCGATAGATCTGACCAACTATCATTACGATGAGCAGAACGAGTACGCCAGAGAACAGGGACTTGATTATCTGCCCGAAGATATGGCCGAACCCTTTATCAAGAGGAGCTCCTACCGTTCGGAAGGTGATGCCGGGAAGTTTGATGAGATAGCGGGAGCCCTTATTCCCAACGAACGCGGCTTTTGGCGCTGGGACGGAGGAAAGGCGATCGATTACGACTATGAGGTGTATGTAAACTTCGATCCGTCAGGCCCGCTTGGCGGCCAGTTCAGAAACGGAGCCAACTACAGCTTCTTAAAAGGCACGGTTCCCAAGTTTGTGGAGAAGGAACTGTCGCTTGACTAAACAGTGAAACAGGGGGACGGTTCCTCGGTTCATTTGTTG
>DPZM01000197.1 GCA_003535955.1 Lachnospiraceae bacterium
CAGCTTCTGGAGGGCGGAGGCGGAATGGTGACGGATTGCGTTGCCTGTGGTCAGTGTGAGAGTGTGTGCCCGCAGCATATAACTATCATTGAGAATCTGAAAACGATTGCCGGGCATATAGGATGAACTGAAAAATGGAAAAGACCATTAATGATAAAAGTGAAAGGATATTTATCGGAAAAGCGTATATCAGGTATATAATACCGGCAGCGCTCGCCATGATCTTTGGTCAGCTGGCTCCGCTTGTGGATTCTGTATGCGTATCGGCTAAGTTGGGGGATACGGCGCTTTCGGCATTTTCCACCGTATCACCCGTGTATTATTTCTTTAATATCATTGCAGTGCTTGGTGGAATGGGCGGCGGTATCGGTATTGCCAAGGCATCGGGTGCCGGAGAGAAAAAAAGAGCCGGAAGGATGTTCACGGTTGCGGTGATATGGACCGCCGCAGCTGCGATTGTTCTGAGTGTGCTTTGTATTATTTTTATAGATCCCATCCTTGTTTTTTTATGCGCAACGGCTGAAAACACCGGGTATGCCAAAGAATATCTGCTGGTGCTGCTTGCGGGGATGGTCTTCTATGTGCTGGAATTTGCGGGGGCTTATATACTGACGGATGACAATGACCCGAATCTTGCGATGGCCGGCGGTATCGTGATGGGTATCGTAAATATGATCATTGACTGGATCGGCCTGTTTGTTTTCGATCAGGGGATATGGGTGACCGCCTTTGGTACGGTTTTCGGTGCCTTTTGCGGAGTATGTGTGTTCCTGATACATTTTTGCAGGAAGGACAGGATGTGCAGATTCATCTTTGACCGGAAGGGGTACGAAGCCCTGAAGATAAAGGAGATCATCATGCCGGGCACTCCCGAAGCCCTCATGTATCTCATAATCGTCTTTCAGGTTCTGGCCGGGAATTTCGTGTTGAGCAGGGATATCGGAACAAGCGGGCTGGGAAATGCTGCTGTCATCGAAAATCTCGAGCTTATCGCAACTATCATCATAGCAGGCATAAGCGAGGCAGTAATGCCCCTTGCGGCATCCTATCACGGAGAACGCAACGAGCACGGGCTGAGGCTTGTAAAGCGCTTTGCCCTGACAATAGGAGTAATACTGCTGTTTCCCCTTGTCCTTTCCCTTTTGATATACCCCGAATGGCTGATGATATTCTTTTCGGTTGATGATCCCATCATGAGAGAGGTACTGCCGGGTTCTATCAGGATCATGTCCTTTGCTCAGCTTTTCGTGCTTGTAAATACCATATTTGTGAATTACTTAAGCTCTGTGGATGAAGAAAAAAAAGCAAATATCTCTTTTGTGATACAGGGTTTAATACAGATATTCTTTACACTTCTTCTGGCCCGGGTGCTGCCGCATGATGCGCCGTGGTATGCTACTCTTGCAGCAAATATCGCAGTGATCCTCTACTTTGCCTTTTACTGCAATATGTTCAGTGATCTGAAGCCTGACACAAAAACAGATCTTATGTATATCACCGGCGGATATGCGTCTTCGTCCGTAATAAAAGGATGGTCTGACGCCGCAAAAAAATATCTGTCAGAGGATGAATTTAAGACCGTTTGTTCAAAGCTTCTTTATCCTTTTGAAAATGCACTGGATCCGAAAATAAAAGTGCGGTGCTCTTTTATAATAATTCAAAGCGATGTCGATGAGAGATCGGTCGTACTAAGGTACCTGGCAAAGCATGATATTACAGGTACACAGGGCGATACGGATGATGAAGACGAAAAAAGATACGGAGAAGTCATTTGCTCAGAGTTCAATTTTGCAAGAAGGATGATAATATATTTTAAGGATCAAAAAGAGGGGTAGAGAAATGGAAAAATATCCGCTTACACAGACACAACTTGGAATTTATTTTGACTGGCTCAAATTTCCCGATTCCACCATATACAATATACCTTGTCTTTACAGGCTTGGGGCACAGGTTGATATGGAAAAGTTAAAAAGTGCCCTGAAAAAGGTGGTGGAGGCTCATCCGTATCTGTCAGTGTCTTTTGAAAAGGCTGAGAACGGTGATATCGTTGCGGTAAAGAATAGGACAGCATCAGTCATTATTCCGATAAAGAACGAAGAGCCTCAGATGGAGGAGCTGGTCCGTCCGTTTGATCTGCTGTCGAAGGAGCCTTTATACAGATGCTGCCTGTTTGACCATGAGAATGGGAAGTATCTGTTTCTCGATACTCATCACATCATAAGTGACGGTGCTTCCATAAGCATACTGCTTGAGGACATCAACCATGCGTATGACGGAAAGGAAGTGGCAGGAGAGACATACACGGGTTTTGACAGGGCTGTTGATGAGGAAAAGATGAGGAGCACCGCCCGGTATGAAGCTGCAAAGTCATGGTACGACAGCATTTATAAGGGTTGCGATGCCGTGACTCTCCCGCTGTATGAAAAAACGGATTCAAAGGAAACCATTGCTATTGATAACAGGTCAGGAAGCATTCCGGCAGACAGGGTGCGGGATTTCTGCTCGGAAAACAATGTGACCCCGAACGCATTTTTTACTGCGGCATTCGGTCTGGCACTCAAGGCATATACAGGAAGCGAAAGCGCAATATTTGCAACAATATATAACGGAAGGATAGACCAAAGGCTTGAACGGGCGGTGTCAATGTTTGTAAAAACATTACCGGTGATGATGTCGGCAGATCGGGAGGAGTCCGTGCTCTCATATATTGAAGGCTGCCAGGCTTATCTTGTAAATGCAATGATAAACGATATAGTCAGTTTTGCCGAGATACACAGGGATTACGGCATCAGTTCGGATGTGCTTTTTGCCTATCAGGGAGAACGAAAGGGTATGATGACCCTTTGCGGTGAGGATGCAACGGAAACCGAATTGCCCGTTTCTCAGGCAAAAGCTCCCTTCGGCCTTGATATAGCTCTCAAGGAAGAAAAGATCCTGTATCTGTTTGAATACGATCCGGCATGCTATACCGTCTATACCATTAACGGCTTCTGCGTGGTTCTTGACAATGTCATATCGGAAATGCTGGTAAAAGAAAAGCTTGGTGACATCTCCCTTGTTACAAGGGAAAATGAGGAGTCAATTAAAAATCTCTATGATACAGCATTTCCTGTGGCGGAAAGGGCTGCGTACAGGCTATTGCAGGACGCTGCAACAAAAAATCCACAAAGACCTGCCCTGATTGCCGAAGACAGAACCCTTACCTACCGTGAGCTCAACGAGGAAGCAAACTGCGTCGGATATATACTCCGTGAAGAGGGAGCGGTCCCTGACTCGATCGTTGCCGTTTTGGCGGACAGAAACAGTTATGCATATGTGATGAGGCAGGGTGTATTAAAAAGCGGTGCCGCATTCTGTCCCATAGATCCCGAATATCCCGAGGACAGGATAAATTTCATACTGAAGGATTCAGGGACGAATACAGTTATTACAGAGAAAAGGATAGCAGAGAAAAGAGCGGAGCTCTTTGAACACATCATAGCCTCCGGCGTGAAGGTATTATACGTTGAAGACTGCATCACAGCATCCCATAGATCTGATCTGAATGTAAGTGTTCCTTATGATTCCCTGGCGTATGTTATATACACGTCAGGATCCACAGGCACGCCCAAGGGTGTTATGCTGACTAATAAAAACCTTGTTAATTTCGTCGATGATGACGAAAAGAACCACGAGATCAGGGGATATACGCAGTTGGCGCATGTGAGCCTTGCAGTTGCGGCACTTACCTTTGATTTTTCCATCATGGAGGAATTTGTTCCGCTCTCGAACGGACTGACGGTGGTACTTGCAACGCATGAGGAGATAATGGATCCCAACCGTATTTCGGAGCTAATGATAAGGAATCATGTAGATGTAATGAGCTGTACGCCGGGATATATCATGAACATGCTGGATATGGATGTGTTCAGAAAAGCCGTGGCAGGATTAAAGTCCATCGATCTCGGAGCAGAGGCTTTCCCCCCGGCGCTTTTTTCAAAGCTTACCCGGATCGTTCCCGATATCCACATCATGAACGGATACGGTCCCACGGAAGCGACCATAAGCTGTACCATGAAGGTTATCACCGAGACGGAAAATATCACGATAGGAATACCCAACGTGAATGTAAGTGCGGCTACAGTGGATCGTGACGGCAGGCTCCAGATGCCCGGTGCCGTGGGTGAACTTGTGATCCTTGGAGACGGTGTGGGCCGGGGATACATCGGAAGGGATGACCTTACCCAAAAGTGTTTTATCACCCTGTTGGGACAACGGGCATACAGGACAGGGGACCTTGTAAGAATCCTCTCCGACGGGCAGATAGAATACCACGGAAGGATAGACAATCAGGTCAAGCTTCGGGGACTTCGGGTGGAGCTTGGAGAGATAGAAAGCGTTCTGAACTCCTTTCCCGCTGTCCGATCGAGTATCGTGATAGTTGCAAAAAGGGAGACCGAATATCTGGCAGCTTATTTTACAGCTGATGAAAGGGTGGATATAGAAGCACTGAAAAAGCATCTGGCTTCAAAACTGACTGCATATATGGTACCGCAGGCTTTTATGCAGCTTGACGAGATGCCGCTGACCGCAAACGGAAAGATCGATAAGAAATCGCTTCCCGAGATAAAAGGCACAGGAACAAACAGAAGGCTGAAAAAACCGGAAACAAAAATGCAGGAGAGGATCCTTGATCTCTTCAAAAAGACGTTGAATCTCGACAATATCGGGATTGATGAAAGTTTCTTTGAGCTGGGAGGAACGTCTCTTACCGCAGCCAGACTTATGATGGCTGCCATGACAGACAATCTGCCCGTAGTATTTCAGGATGTTTTTGAACATCCCACTGTGGAGGAGCTTTCAAAGCTTATTGAGGAAAAACTCGGTGAGGAAAGCGTTATCCTTGATATACCGTCAGATGAAAAAGTGGAGCCACAAAATGAAGAAGATCAGTACAGTGTGCTGAAATACAACACGGCCGAATATGTAAATGAGATAACCCCTGGTGATCTCGGGAATGTGCTCCTGACCGGTGCAACCGGATTTCTGGGCATCCACATACTGAAGGAACTTCTTTGCGGCCATACGAATAAGATATTCTGCCTTGTCAGAAGCACCAGAGTATCAGCCGGGGAAAGGCTTAAGTCGACCTTCTTTTATTATTTTGATGAGATCGATATTGCGACAGAGGACGACAGGTTAGTCGTGATCGACGGAGACATAACCGATCCGGAAAGTGTAAAGAAACTTGAAGAACTCGATTTTGACACCGTAATAAACTGCGCCGCATGTGTAAAGCATTTTGCACAGCCGGAATATCTTAAGCGGATCAACGTATATGGTGTTGACAACCTGATCGATCTATGCATAAAGAAAAAGGCCCGGCTGATACAACTGTCAACGGTATCGGTTGCCGGTGATAGTTTTAGGGACAGAGGCGGGAGAGATATTCTTACTGAAGACAGGCTTGAGATCGGGCAGGAGGTTGAATCCAACGGATATGTTTACTCTAAGTATCTTGCGGAAAAACATGTTATTAATGCCATTGCATCAAGCGGGCTTGATGCCAAGGTGATAAGGCTGGGAAATCTCATGAGCAGACACGTGGATGGCGAGTTCCAGATCAATTTCCATACCAACAACTTTATGAATACGTTAAAATCATATGTTTTCATGAAGAGCTTTCCGGTACAGGAGATGGATGAGGCTGATGAGCTGTCCCCCATAGATGAGGTGGCCAGGGCCGTGTTGCTTCTGTCAGGAACAGACAGAAAATTCACGGTATTTCATGCATATAATTCTCACAGTATCGAGATGGGAGATTTCATCTATGCACTTTCGGAAAGCGGCTTTGATATCAGCGTGATCGGTGAGGATGACTTTGACAGGAAGCTGAAGGAGATGGTTGCAGACGAAGAACACAATCATTTTGTGGCTCCATTGATAAACTACAATCTGGATGATGATGCCTTAAGGATCGAGAATGGGATCGAAAATGGGTTTACGGTAAAAGCACTCTACAGACTTGGCTTCAAATGGTCCATAATCGATATGGATTATCTGAAAAAAACGGTAGAGATGCTGAAAACGCTTGGCTTCTTCGAAAGGTAAAGAGAATTGAGAAAAAGGAACC
>DPZM01000026.1 GCA_003535955.1 Lachnospiraceae bacterium
GCGGTCAGGCGGGGACGACCGCTTTATGATGGACATGTTCAGCCAAGAATTCCCCTTGACAACCGCTACTACGATCTTGTAAATGAAGGTCCGGAAACACTTAAATGGCAGGCAGAAACAGCCCGTAAATACGGTGTTTACGGTTTTTCCTTCTATCAGTACTGGTTCCGGGGAAGGCAGCTTATGCAGCGCCCGATGGAGATACTTCTTGAGCATCCGGAAATAGACATCAATTATTGTATATGCTGGGCTAACGAGAGCTGGACAAGGACCTGGTACGGATTAAGCGAACAGGTACTCATGCAGCAGGACTACGGGGAAGAAGAGGACTGGTACAGGCACTTTGAGTATCTGCTTAAATTCTTTAACGATAAGAGATATATAAAAATTGACAATAAACCCGTTCTTCAGATATACAGGTCCTTCGATATCGACTGCCTTGGCAGGATGCAGGGCTGCTTTAACAAGTGGGCCGAGGGTGAGGGATATGATGGGGTCTATTTGATAGCCGGAAGGACAGCCGGGCAGCAGGAGACAAGGACTGAACTTATTGACGGTTACTATTTCTTTGAGCCGGGCTATACGCTTAAGCATGATTTTTCACGGTTTCATGAGATGGAATACAAATTTTCCGTTCTGTGGAAGACAATGATCAATAAGTTCAGAACGGATAAGAAGCTTGAGAGATCAATTCGTGCCGATCTCATACTTAACGGTATTAAGAAAAGAGAGTACGCGGAGAATGAATTCCCGGGCCTTATACCCGACTGGGACAATACCCCGCGAAGGGGCTACAAGGGCCTTGTTTACAAGGGAACCTCCCCTGAGAAGTTCGAGACGGTCCTGCGCGTGCTGAAGGAAAAAAAGGAAGGCCATAAGAATGACTTTGTCTTCATAAATGCATGGAATGAATGGGGCGAGGGGGCCATGCTCGAGCCGGACGAATACAGGGGCTACGGATATCTTGAGGCAATAAGGAGAGTTACGGGATCGTAAAGTGACACATTGGTTCTGAACCGATGTGTCAGCAAATGTGACATTTTGGAAATGGAAAAAGTAAGTATCATAATCATAATATATAAGGTCGGGAAGTATTTGAGGGAATGTCTTGAGAGCGTGATAAAGCAGACCTACGGAAATATAGAGGCAATATGTGTTGTCGGTCAGGGCGATAAGGCCTGTGAGGACATAGTGGATGAGTTCGCGCTCCGGGATGACAGGATAAGGGTCATAAAGGCCGAGCCCAAGGGAACGGCGGATGCAAGGAATAAGGGACTTGAAGCCGTGACCGGTGATTATATAGCCTTTGTTGACGGCGATGACTACATTAAGGCTGATATGATCGAAACGATGGTAAGGGCAGCAAAGTCACACGATGCGGATGTATCGGTCGTCGGCAAGTATTACCTCTACGAGAACTGCGCAGAAGGAAGCGAGGAGAACAGGGAAGAGGTACTGAGTGTGCCCGATGCCTTTAAGATAATACTTTATCAGGAGGGATTCTTCCTTCATTTATGGGATAAGCTTTATAAAAAGGAATTGTTTGACGGAGTGAGGTTTCCCGAAGGGAAGCTTGTGGAAGACAGGCAGATGGCCCATCTTATATTGTCAAAGGCCACAAGGATAGTGTATAATTCAGCCTCGAAATATTACTTCAGGATAAGCGAGGATTCAGGTTCCAGGATAGAGGAGAATCTGAGGCTGTCTCTTAAGGCTGATCATGAGATATGCGATAAGCTGCTTGAGGAATACGGAGATGAGATAAGAGAGGCTGTTGAATTCTTTCTTGTTAATGAGAACCTAAGCGTTATACAGAACAGCTTTTTATACGGAAACTTTTCAAAAGACCACGATGGGGAATATCTTAAGTATGTAAAAGAACACACGCCGCTTGTTAAGAAGGATCCAAGGGTTCCACGGAGCCTTAAGATAAAAATGGATATGTGCAATATAAGTCCTGTCCTTTTTAAATGGGTGACTCTTTCGAGAAGAAAGAGATTCCTTGAGGGGCATAAGGCCTTCAGGTCGGGAGTTGACTGGGAAGGCACATTCAGAGGGCAGGGTGTGATCCCCTCATCCGTCCTTCGGACACCTTCCCCCGGAGGGGGAAGGCAAGATTAAGCCGGAAAAAAACCTATATCTTGAAGGAGAAAGGTGAAGCAGGATAAGATAATCTATAACTTCAGGGAGAAAAATACAGCAAGAGAAAGAGTAAGCAGGATAAGATGACCTACAACTTCGAGGAGAAAGATACAGATACAAGAATAAAGAATAAAAGAGTTCTTTTTGTGTGCAGGGAGACCTATTCCCAGCCCCTGTGGTTTATAGCCGAGAGGCTAAAGGAAGACAATGATGTTGCCTGTTTCTTCATAATGTCCACGGAGTGCAGCTACAATAAGTGCTACTACAACGTGAACACCTACTACAGGTTCAAGGAAGAACTTCCCGGAATAAAACTGTACGATGTAAGGGACATATGCGAGGAATACACAAGGCGGCTTGACGAGGCGGGATATAAGAAGAAGGGACAGGTCCAGCTCTTCAATAAGATATACCAGCCGGATAAGAAGGTTTTATCAAGACGTGATGAACGTAAGCCCATAGCCG
>DPZM01000220.1 GCA_003535955.1 Lachnospiraceae bacterium
CCTCTTTGGTCTTTATCCTTATCCACAGCTTTCTCGGCATCCTCTCAAAGGGTATCACCTGCTCACAGATGACCTTGGCATCTTTCTCCTCCTCAACCGAAGCCCTTCCCTTTATGAATACCTTACAGTCTTCCTTAAGATATTCTCCGTTTTTCTCATAATCGGTGGGCCATACGATGACCTCGACCGTTCCCAGCAGGTCTTCAAGACTTAAAAAAGCCATCTTTTTTCCGTTCTTTGTGTACTTTATAGTGGCTGTCTCTATAACCCCGCCGACCGTGACTTTGACATTATCTCCTACTTTTACTGCCTTTGCTTCCTCATCATAGGCAAAATCAATCGTCGTATTGGTAACGTTCTTACGCCACATACCCTCGTATTCGTCAAGGGGATGGCCGCTGACATATATGCCCAGTATTTCCTTCTCGAAGGCAAGCAGCTCATCCTTTTCATACTCACCTATTTCAGGCATCCTCAATTCGTAGTCTTCCTTATCCTCATCCGGGATAATGTCGAAGAGGGACATCTGTCCTGCATATCCCGACTTCTTTTCACTGGTTACGGAATCCATTATCTGTGAATAAACCGCCATCTTCTGCTTGCGGGTGCCGGGAAGTGTGTCCATGGCTCCTGCCTTGATGAAGTTCTCGATTATCCTCTTGTTAATATCACCTGATAAGCGGTCGATAAAGTCCTGAAGGCTCCTGAAGGGACCATTAGCATTTCTCTCGGATACTAAGCTCTCGATCACGGGCCAGCCCACTCCTTTAATGGAAGCAAGTCCATACCTTATATCATTTCCGGATACGGAGAAGCCCGCCACTCCTTCGTTAATATCGGGAGGCAGGATCCTTATGCCCATGGATTTGCATGTATATATATAGAAGGAAACCTTATTGAAGTTATCTATTACCGAGGTCATGAGGGCTGCCATGAACTCTACCGGATAGTAGTACTTAAGCCAGGCCGTCTGGTAGGCGACCACTGCGTAGGCTGCCGCATGGGATTTATTGAAGGCGTACTTGGCGAAATCCATCATCTCATCATAGATATGGTTGGCAACAGATTCGCTTATCCCCTTGGATACGCAGCCCGGAACACCCTCCTCCTCATTGCCGTATACGAAGTTCTTCCTCTCCTTTTCCATGACTGACTGCTTCTTCTTGCTCATGGCACGCCTTACAAGGTCGCTCCTACCGAGTGTATATCCGCCAAGATCACGCACTATCTGCATAACCTGCTCCTGGTATACTATACAGCCGTAGGTAGGTTTAAGTATGGGTTCAAGCTGGGGACAGTCATAGGTTATGGTGTCCGTCGCATTCTTACCCTTTATATACTGGGGGATGAAGTCCATGGGACCGGGTCTGTAGAGAGATATGCCCGCTATTATATCCTCCATGGACTTAGGCTTTAATTCCTTCATGAAGGACTTCATGCCGCCACTCTCAAGCTGGAAGATACCGTCTGTCTTTCCCGTCCCTATATATTCAAATACTTCCTTATCGTCATAGTCAATGGATGCCATGTCTATGACCCTGCCTTCACTTTCTCCTGCAAGTCTTGATGCTTCCTTTATAACTTCAAGATTCCTAAGCCCTAGGAAATCCATCTTGAGAAGTCCCAGCTCCTCAAGTGTTGTCATAACATACTGGGTGGTTATGGTCCCGTCCGACCCTCTGGATAAGGGCACGTATTCATCCGCTGCCTCAGGACAGATAACTACTCCCGCCGCATGCATGGAAGTGTTTCTGGGAAGGCCTTCAAGCCTCATACACATGTCAATGAGTTTTCTGGCCTGATCATCGCTCTCGTAGGTCTTCTTAAGGTCCTGCCCGTAATCAAGGGCCTTTTGCAGGGTGATGTTAAGCTCATCCGGTACCTGCTTGGCAAGAGTATCACAGTAGGAATAGGGTAAATCCATAGCCCTTCCCACATCTCTTATAACTCCCTTGGCTCCCATGGTACCGAAGGTGACTATCTGCACCACCTTCTCCTTGCCGTATTTCTCCACCACGTAATCTATGACCTTCTGGCGGCCTTCCGGCTCAAAGTCAATATCTATATCGGGCATGGTAACACGCTCGGGGTTAAGGAAACGCTCAAAGAGGAGATTATACCTTATTGGCTCCACATCTGTTATTTTAAGACAGTAGGATACGATCGATCCCGCAGCGGATCCACGGCCGGGTCCTACCGCAACATCATGGGTCTTACCGTAATTGATAAAGTCCCATACTATGAGGAAATAGTCGACAAAGCCCATCGTATTTATGGTATCAAGCTCGTATTCGAGCCTGTCCTTAAGCTCTTCTTCCCTGCCCGGATACCTCTCCGTCAGACCTTTAAAACAGAGTTCCCTTAAATATTCATATGATGTATAACCCTCAGGGATATCAAAATGAGGGAGCTTATAGGATCCGAATTCTATCTCTACATTGCACCTGTCGGCAATCTTCTGTGTATTTTCCAAAGCTTCAAGGGCATAGGGAAAGAGAGCCTTCATCTCATCTTCCGATTTAACGTAGAACTGTCCTCCTTCATAGCGGAGCCTGTCCTCATCCTGAACCTTCTTACCTGTCTGAATGCACAGAAGGATATCGTGACTCTGTGCATCCTCAGCATAGGTGTAATGAACATCATTGGTAGCGATAAGAGGGATATTTAATTCCCTGCTCATACGCAGAAGGTCGGTATTTACATTCTTCTGGTCGGGAATGCCATGATCCTGAAGCTCTAAATAGTAATTACCCTCGCCGAATATCTCAAGGTGCCTAAGGGCTGCCTCCTTCGCTTCATCATACAGACCCTTGGCAAGAAGCCTCTGGACTTCTCCCGCAAGAC
>DPZM01000292.1 GCA_003535955.1 Lachnospiraceae bacterium
CGGCAAGGAAGGTATGGTTCATATCAGTAAGATCGCCAAGGAGAGGATCAACCGCGTTGAGGACGTGCTTACACTGGGTGATGTTGTTAAGTGTAAGTGCCTTGGCAAGGATAAGATGGGAAGGATTTCTTTCTCAATAAAGGATGCCCGGTAAATAGACAGGACGGGTTCAACGGACTTTGGACAAGTTCAATACACAGAAAAAGTATACCCTTTTCATGCAAGCATGAGGGGTATATTTTTTTCGTGTGCTGTCCCAAGTCATTTGATATTTTCTGACAATTTAATTTAAAATAACACCCATTTCGTACAAATTCCAAAAAAAGTACTTGACAAATGAAAGTCGCATAAAACGTGTATTCACAGACTTATCAACAGGCAATCAAAACATTAAAACAAGCATTAATGTAGTATGAAATTATGTAAATCAAATATGGATTTCCCTTAAAATAAGGCATTTTGGCCTGTGCTTAAGTTGTGGATAACGGTCGAAACAAATGTTTCAAATTTGAAAATATACCTTATGTGGATAAGTCTGTAAATATAATATGGACGCATGTTATTTCTACACAAATCTTCAAATAGTCAGATAATAACAACAGACAAACGTATATGTGACTGAAATGATTTATTTCATCTACATATAGAAGATATAGAAAAAAAGACACTCATGTGGTATCATATATTGTCATTCAAAAACGCTCCGGTGATATAGGGGCAGTATTTAGCTGACAAGAGCATTAAAATGGAGGTCAACATGGCAAAACGGGTGATTCTTATTGTGATGGACAGCTTCGGGATAGGTAAGGCTCCGGATGCGGATAAGTTCGGTGATGCAGGAACGGATACGATGAAGTCCTGCTACGGAAGCAGTAAGTTCAGGGCTGATAATCTGCGGAAGCTTGGCATATTCAATATAGACGGGATCGATTATGATGATGGATGCGATAAGCCCATCGGGGCCTATGCCAGGATAAGGGAAGCCTCGGCCGGCAAGGATACGACAATAGGCCACTGGGAGATAGCCGGTATTATATCAAATGAGCCGCTGCCCACGTTCCCTGATGGATTCCCGCAGGAAGTGCTTGATGAGGTTAAGAAGAATACCGGACGTGGTGTCCTGTGCAACAAGCCCTATTCCGGGACCAAGGTCATAAACGACTACGGTGATGAGCATGTGAAGACGGGTGACCTTATCATATACACATCGGCCGATTCGGTGTTCCAGATAGCGGCCCATGAGGATGTGGTACCCCTTGAAGAGCTGTATGAGATATGCAGGACCTGCCGCAGGGGCCTTAAGGGAAAATACGGTGTAGGAAGAGTCATAGCCCGTCCCTTTACCGGTACGAGCGGTAACTATACAAGGACAAGCAACAGGCATGATTTTTCACTTCTGCCGCCCGATAAGACAATGCTTGATCATATAAAGGATGCGGGCAAGGATGTTATCGCGATCGGTAAGATATTCGATATCTTCGCAGGTGTCGGGATCACGGAGCATACTTACACGACAGGCAATCCGGACGGTATAGAGAAAACGATGGAATACATGGATAAGGACTGGGACGGCCTTATGTTCGTCAACCTGGTGGATTATGATATGCTCTACGGACACAGGAGGGATATCGACGGATATGCGCAGGCGGTTGCTTATTTCGATGATAAGCTTCCCGGGATATTCGCTAAGATGAGGGATGATGATGTCCTTATGATAACGGCTGACCACGGCTGTGATCCGGCTTATATAAAGACAACGGATCATACCCGTGAATGCGTTCCCTTTCTCATGTACGGGAAGAACGTTGTACTTGGTAATCTCGGCACACATGACACATATGCGGATATCGCGGCCACTGTAATGAAACATCTGGGGATTGAGGGGAATTTGACTGGTAAGCCGATGTGCTGATTTTCCTTAGCCAAAGATTATATATTTATCGATTGACACGAAAATATGTTCGATATATAATGTGTATGGTGTTGCCATACACGGTAGGCGGTTGTCCGAACTTTGGACCTTATCAGAATTAATAGCCATAATCAGCTTATGCTGTACAATATTCAGTCTTGGCTATGCGATAGGGCGTAGTAGCAGGACAAAAAAATAACCGCCAGAGCCATTGGCGGTTATTTTTCAACAATTAACTGATAATGGGCAGCCGTCTATCGGCAACACCTTTATAGTTAGATTATAAATTATGCGTACCAGACTGTCAATGTCGCATCTATAGATATTCAATAATCAATAATAAAGAAAAGTCAGGAAACAAACATGTACGAAAAAGAGATAAACAAGCGACGCACGTTCGCGATAATATCACACCCGGATGCGGGTAAGACAACACTTACGGAGAAGTTCCTCTTATACGGAGGAGCCATAAACCTCGCAGGCTCCGTCAAGGGTAAGGCCACGGCCAGGCACGCGGTGTCTGACTGGATGGAGATAGAGAAGGAGAGGGGTATTTCCGTAACCTCATCCGTTCTTCAGTTTGAATACGACGGCTTCTGTATAAATATCCTTGACACGCCGGGCCACCAGGACTTCTCGGAGGATACCTAC
>DPZM01000112.1 GCA_003535955.1 Lachnospiraceae bacterium
CTTCAACAAAGAGTTCATCCTTTCCTCCGGGAGCATTGCCGGTGCTTCCGCCCCCTCCGGATGCATCGGAAGATGCGCTTGATGCATTCTTTATCTTCTGTACTATTTCCTCATCGTATCCATCTTGTCCGCTGTGCTCCTTAAGGAAGTCAACAACATCATTTACCTCCTGATCGGACACAAAGGCTCCCTGAACCCTGGCGGGCTTGGTATAGCCCTGCGGATAGAAGAGCATATCGCCCTTACCGAGAAGCTTCTCGGCTCCCACCATGTCAAGTATCGTTCGCGAATCAGTACCGCTGCTTACGGAAAATGCAATACGGCTCGGCATGTTTGCCTTAATGAGTCCGGTCACGACATCAACGCTTGGCCTCTGTGTTGCTATTACCAGATGAATACCCGCAGCCCTTGCCTTCTGGGCGATACGGCAGATGGATTCTTCTACTTCCTTGCTGGCAACCATCATAAGGTCTGCAAGCTCGTCAACAATGATTATGATCCTCGGGAGAACCTGGTACCTGTCCTGCTCCGGAACATCCTTCATACTCTGGACCTTTTTATTGTATCCGTTAAGGTCCCTTACTCCGAACTCGGCAAATTTATTATAACGGTCATCCATCTCAACAACACCCCACTTAAGGGCTTCCGACGCCTGTTTTGGATCCGTTACTACAGGTATCATCAGATGAGGGATCCCGTTATATACCGACAGCTCAACCACCTTGGGATCCACCATTATGAGCTTAACTTCATCCGGACGGGCCTTGTAGAGTATACTCATTATAAGAGTGTTGATACATACCGATTTACCCGAACCGGTTGCACCGGCAATGAGCATATGGGGCATCTTGCCTATATCTGCAACTACCGTTTCACCGCTAAGTCCCTTGCCCACGGCAAAGCTTAACTTACTCTCCGATTGTTTGAATTCCTGACTCTCTATAAGGTCACGGAACATTACCGCCGTGTTCTCTTCGTTTGGAAGCTCGATACCTATCAGGGATTTACCGGGAATGGGTGCTTCGATCCGGACATTCTTGGCAGCCATGCTTAGCATTATATCATCACTTAAACTAAGGACCTTGCTGACCTTAACCCCCACGTCCGGCTTCATTTCAAACCGGGTAATGGCGGGCCCCTGCGTATATCCCGTCATGGTCACCCCTACTCCGAATTCCTTAAGTGTCTCCTTAAGCCTCTCGGCCTTCTCGTTAAGAACCTTCTTGGAATCACCCGAAGCATCTGTATTTCCCTTTTTTAATAGAGATACCGGCGGGAACCTGAAATCCTTTTTCTTAACATCCCGGGGGGGCTTGTGGGACGGTTTGTCATCGGTCCTTGAATACGCTGCCTCATCAACAGAAACCGAAGGCTTCATATATTCGTTTACGGAAGCATCCTTGCTTTCGTAGTCCTCAAATTCAGTATCCTCTGTTTCCTGATCAATGTTCCCTGTATCATCATCCCCGGTCTTTATACTGCCTATGTTGTCTGTACTTTCCATATGATCTGTGCTGTATCTGTAATCCGGATGATCACTGCCGCCGCGCTCACTCCTGCCCGAAGGGCTTTCTTCATATGGCTCGATATATGCTTCATAGGAAACAGGTCTCTCATAGTCATGTTCATCTGACAGATGAAGTGCCTCTTTGATTATCGCGCTCTCAATCTCATCCGTATCTCCCAGGGTTCTTCTGATCTCCTCAGGGTCGACCGCTATATGGTGGTCTGACCTGACATTCTCATATCTTAAATTGATCTCATTCCCGAATGCCGGAGAATATATCTCCTTTATATCACCGTCATCAGGGTTTTCATTAAATAACGCACCTGTAACATCACCGTTAATATCGGCTGAAATCTCATGTATATCGTCATTTACGGCCATAACATCGGCCTTAACGGGGTTCTCGGATAGTCTGGTGTCAAGCATAACGCCCGATACTTTTCTGTCCATCCTTAAGCTGCCCTCTTCCTTCTTCTTAAGGTTCTCTTCGAAGAGGCGCTGTTCCTCCATTCTTCTCTCAAGCCTTTCAAGATCGCGCTGCTTGAGCCTTTCGTTTCGCTCCTTAACTCTTGCCTTTCTTTCTTCTTCTTCAATGAGGCGCCTCTGCTTAAGCTCTTCATTGCGTAATCTTTTCTGTTCTTCTTTTATAGGGCGTTCGTTTTCTCTTCTGATCCTTCTTCTCTCGATATCATTGCGGGCGTTATCATAAAGTGTTCTTCCGCCGTTTCGAACATCATTTAACAAGGACCTCTCGCTTATAAGCATGATGCAGATAAGACCGATCACTATAAGTACTATAACGCACCCCACCATACCTATTCCCTTCTCAAGGAGCATGGTTACGGCCCCGCCCATGATACCGCCCCCGCACTTAAGACTGGAACACTTTTCGTAATAGTCACCTATGCGGCTTATCTCGATATCATCTTTAAATAACAAAATTTGTGAAAAGGCACACAAAACTATGATCAGTACCAATCCTGACCACTGTTTTACCATTGTGACCGTGTTATCCCTATCGGAAACATACATCAGCGCGGATAAAACGAGCGCAACCGGAACCAGATAAGACACATAACCAAACAGTCCGAAGAGGACCTTGCTTATAAACTCACCCAATGTCCCTATAAAACCCAGATTACCCAAAAACAGAAGCGCTGAAAATGCTATCACCGTTATAAGGACGATCTCCTTAAGCAATCCATCGTTTGTGCTCCTGCTCTTCCTTGATGAAGCATTCTTCCCGCTTCTACTGTTTCTTCCTGTATTTCTGCCCGTACTTCTTCCGGAAGCATTGCTCCTTCCCTTTCCCGGGCTGCTTTTTTTCCTTGTTGATGACCCCACAGCCATTATTTACCTCTTAAATACTCACGGAGGTTCCCTCAAACCTCCTGTTATTTTACAGCTTAATAAGAAAAACTATTATTGATATAGCCCCGAGTGCAAAACAATATATCCAGAAGGGCTTAAACCTCTTGTTGACAGCAAGCACATTCACAACCTTAAGTGCGAAAAA
>DPZM01000120.1 GCA_003535955.1 Lachnospiraceae bacterium
CATCACTCATTTCCCTGTACTTCCCTACCGCAAGATCACCCAGCTCAACATTCATGACCCTTATTCGCACAAGCTTCCTGACCCTGTAGCCGAAGGCCTGACACATCCGCCTTATCTGCCTGTTAAGTCCCTGGGTAAGGATTATTGAAAAGGAATTATCAGTAACGCGTGTGATCTTACACTTCTTTGTAGTAACATTCAGTTCGTCCAGAAACACACCCTTGCTCATCTTATATAAAATAGCGTCCGTTATCGTCTTATCGACCGTGACTATATACTCCTTCTCATGCTCATTCCTTGACCTCATCATCGCATCAATAAGATCACCGTCATTGGTCATGATAAGGAGGCCCTGGGAATCCTTGTCAAGACGTCC
This sequence comes from Lachnospiraceae bacterium, assembly GCA_003535955.1. GTDB lineage: Bacteria > Bacillota > Clostridia > Lachnospirales > Lachnospiraceae > UBA2868. The sequence continues at coordinate 377 of DPZM01000120.1, forward strand.
GCTGTATGTTATGCGTTTGGGATAATTAAGATAATCGATGACATTGTTCTCCTCCATCTTCTCCGAGGTACACACAATGCCTTTGGGTTTGTTGAAGGCAAGATATATCTTCTCATCCGTGCCGGATATGACCTTACCGTTAACCCTGACTTCACAGCCGGGAATTATCTTCATCCCCCGTTCAGCCTTCTTCCCGTCAACGGTAACAGCCCCCTTATCAATAAGCTCATCGGCTCCCCTTCTCGAGCATATACCGCATTCCGCCAGATATTTATTTATTCTTATCCCCTCATCCACGGGTACTACCTGCCATAATCATTAATCCTTTTTCTCGTAACCCAGGTACTCGGCCCCTGCCTCTTCGCATCTGGCCTCATGTTCCTCATATATGGGATCGACCTGCTCCTTAAGCCTGTCATACCTGTCACTAATACTTTTCTTGTATGTCGGGTTTAAAATACACCTATAATACATCTTGATAAGTCCGGACCGAAGACCTGCCTTATCATCCAGAAGACAGTGCCCCACCCGGATGTATAAATCCCTCATATCATTTATATATTTAGGATTGCACAGCTTGTAGTATTCCAACGCCTTAAGCGGTTCATGCATATGATAATATATCTCGCCTATATACATATTAAGCTCGGTATCGAACATGGAGCCGGGTCTTACCCTTGAGATCAGCGGAAGGAACTGTTCAAGTGCTTCATCATACCTGAGAAGCCCCATAAGCCTCCTGGCATAATCAAGGTCCGTACCGGATAAAATATCACCAATCACCGAATCATCTGAAACCTTATACAGAACATCTTCGACACTGGCTCTCTCACCTTCGATCGTAAAGATAACAACCGGTTCATCAACGGCAACCGTATCGTAAAACTTAAGCCTGTCATTAAGCTTGCCCCGAAGTACTGATCTCATATGCTCATCGGCCACGGGCTTGATATCGTAGTAAAGCCTTAGCTGCATCAATATATACTTAAGGACTTCATACCTTAGGGTATCAGCTGCTATCTCCGGGACCTCGTCCTCATTAAGGTCCTGCCACTGTTCGTATTCCTTCTCATTTTCCCGCATACCGTCGGAAAGCCTTATCTTTATGGAATACGGCCTGCCGATAGCCGTCAGCTCATCCTTGTCGATAAGATATATTTCCTTACTTACAAAATCACCTGCAATTTTGGTAAGTATACCGTCAAACTGTAATTGTAATGAATGATTTAGCCTTATGAACATATTCTCAACCTTTACATTTATAAAGAAACCATGTCATTAATAACTCATTATTTATAAATAATACACTTATTTTACTGCAAAAGATGGCAGCTTGTCCAATCCTTCGCATATAAGGCCTTGACTATATATGTAAATGCAAAAACCAAATCTATTCCTCTGCCATGATCTTGTCATAGAAATACATCACAAGCATAATAAAGATCAACTGTAAGAATATATTAACCAGCAGATTAACATTCAGGCCGAACTTCTTTATGATATATATGAGCACAAACACCGGGAACTTGGCAAGTACAGTGATCCTGAACCTCTCAACATTTCCGAATTCCCGTTTTGTGATAAGGCTTCCAAGGAATCCCGCAGGAAATTGAATAATAAGCGCTGCCAGATAGTAGATTCCTATTGAGAAAAATGCCCCGATCACCATACATATGATTATTATCGGCTTAAGCATAGGGATCCATTTATCGCACAGCTTCTCTCTCGACATTTCAAATCCGTTCAGATCTGAATACTTTAATACCTGTACTCTTCCATCCGATAAAATACCTGCGGAATCACTTCCGGCTATAAATATCTGCTTATAGTATCCCGACTTGTAAACAGCGTCTATATCAGAAGCTGTAATACCGCTTAGCGAATCGTCTATCTCAATGTACATGCCGTCCTTATCCGACAGCATGGGTGTCTCGATTGACAGCCTTCCGTTTGCCAGTTCAAAATCAGGCAATTCCCGTTTCATTTCATCCGCGACCTTATCGATCCCGGCTGCGGCAATTATTCCCGTGATGATATTAAGGATAACAAACCACACCAGAAGAGCTCCGAAAACCTTACCTCCCTTTTCAAGTACCAACTGTCTGTATTTGGTGGGGACAAATGAAAATATCGGTATGAGAAAGAAATTCACCTTCTTATCAGCCAGGTCATCATATTCGTTTTTATCCGGCCTTCCCGGTACAACCGAACTCTCTGTTGTGCTCTTTACCTTATCGTCGAAAGCATATACCGGCTCATATGCTTTTTCCCCGGATGGACTGTCAGTCATCATGCTGAAGAACGACCCTCCGCTCATCTTCTTTGGTTCGGCATCAGTATTATCATCTGCAGGCTTGTCCTCAAACAGGGAATTGTTCCAGAAACTGTCAACCGTGGAAGCATCTTCACCTGATCCAGTAGTAGTTGACACCTTATCAGCATCCGTTTCATCTTGTCCGGTATCAGTCATACGGGCATGATACTTTAAGGAATTCTTCTCCGAATAATCCAGTGCTTCATATTCTCTGTCAGACACCTTAAGATCGATAAGGTCCCTGCCACAACTGTTACACTTTACCTTCCTGTCCGATCCGCCCACTTTATACAGCTTGTCACACTTCTTACAGAAGTACATTATCTTATCCATCATTTTCCCTCTGTTCTTTCATTGTTCATGGTGTATAGCACTTGGTTACGAAATCAAGATCTCTTAAAGCAGGTAAACCGTAAGCACTCTC
>DPZM01000274.1:0-4662 GCA_003535955.1 Lachnospiraceae bacterium
TCATGTTCTTACGTCCTCAGCAGCAAGTGTGCTTAGGACTGTGCTGAACAGTTATCTCATTTCTTATGTATCTTGACAGCCTGCTGTGCTTAAGATTCGATAGTGACCCGTCTATATCTTCAAAATAAGGAAACCTAAGCTTGACTATCCTTGAATCAAGTTCTTCTCCTCCGGGACACCTAAGCAGCATATCGGTAAAGTCCTTAAGCTTGGCTACAGAGAAGCTGTCCTTTCTTAATGGGGTGTAAATCTCGGAGCAGACATTCATAAGATCAAGGGCACCTCTTACCGCATCCGATATATCAAGTATATCGACCCGAATCTTCCGGAAGATGTGAGATCGCTTAAAAAGGACATCCAAACAGAAGGTTCGACCTCCTGCAGTTCGAAGGGTGACCTTGCCGGGATGAGTACATTTAATTCATCAATTCTGACCGTATATTTAAACAGTATGTTGAAGATATCTTCCGGGTGAAGCGAATATTCATACATAAGATCAAGCAGCGAGCCTTCAGTCCTTATATTAAGCATCTCATAAAGTCCGCTGTAGCCTTCAAGGTTTATATAGAGCGAAGGCCTCTCTTCGGCAAGGATCTGTCCAAGGGTCATTGCAAAGGTACTTTTAAGTGTGTGATTTACAGGGGAATAAACTCCAATCAGCCTGACACCCTGATGATAACCGGTCTCCTCACTGATCCTGTGTCTTGATTCAATATCATCTCCTATAATGCTTATCAGGTTCCGCGCCGACTGATATTTATAAATCGTTTTACCTTCATAGTCAGCTGCTGACCTGTCTTCGGTAAGAATGTAATGCCTCTTCACCTCACGCGATCCTAAAATATCTTCTCCTTCATAATGGCTGTTTGCCTTATTTAAGAATTCCTCCTGTATAAGCAGAAGAGATATATCCCTTCCCCTTGTATCAGCTGCAAAAGTCTCAGGATCTGTGTAGGCTTCAACTTCATACCCGCATTCTTTTCTGCGGAAATAATCGGCAAGTGAAGCTGCGTAATCCCTGTCGCAGTCACATACGATCAATCTTCTGTTATTCAAAATCTTCCTCCGTGTTACTTAAATCCGGGTTTATAAATCCGAAAAACTTAAATGTCAGAATGTGTTTCCGAAATGCCTGACTGTGTTTAAGAACGTGATTGCATTATATGAGTCTTCTTTTTCTTTGTAAATACTTTTTTGATAATTTATTGATCTTTGTTCAAACCTGCCAATGCTTAACAGAAAAAATCACCCTTAAAACCGGGTGATTTTGTGAATTATTAACAATATCCTTTTTCCTGTCACTTTTCCCTCATGGTATATTCTATATCTTCATCTATCATTTGTATCATGATATCGGCAAATCTTGGGTCAAACTGGCTTCCCCTCCCCTTAATTATCTCGGCCCTGACCCTCTCCTGTGACATTGGTTCCCTGTAGCTTCTGTTGCTTGTCATTGCATCATAAGAATCTGCAACCGCGATTATCCTCGCTTCCTCAGGGATATCTTCACCCTTAAGACTGTCCGGATAACCCCTGCCGTCATATCTTTCGTGATGCCAGCGGGCTCCTTTTGCAAGTCCCGGCATCTCCCTTATATTGCTCAATATCTTATATCCGTTCATCGGATGGGTCTTTATTACCGCAAATTCTTCATCTGTAAGCTTTCCCGGCTTATTGATTATGGCATTTGGCACCCCTATCTTACCTACGTCATGAAGGATTCCCATCATGTAAATGTCCTTCATTTGCATATCCGAATAACCGTATCTTCTTGCTATCTCCCTTGAATACATGGCTACCCGGCCGGAATGACCGTTTGTGTACATATCCTTTGTTTCTATTGCATCCGCCAGTGACTGGATTATGTGGATCGACATCCGCTCATTTTCTATCATCCGCTCACTTACCTCATCTTCAAGATGATTCTGCAGGCGGATAAGATTTATCGACAACCTGACCCTTGCTGTCAGCACCTCAGGAATAAAGGGTTTTCTTATAAAATCAATGGCACCCAGTGTAATACCCTCTACCTCTATCTCCTTATTTTCCTCAGCAGTGAGGAAGATGACCGGTATCTTGGCAGCCCTGCCGCCCATTTCCTTAATCTTTTTAAAGGTTGTAAAACCATCCATTTCCGGCATCATGACATCAAGAAGTATAAGATCGGGACTGTCTTTTTTCAGAAAATCAAGAAGGGCCCTGCCTGACTGCAGGATATAGGTGCTTATCCCTGCCTTTTTTAAGATAAGACTCGCGATACTTAAGTTAGCCTTATTGTCATCTACTATAACAACCGAGTCGGCAAGTTCTTGGTCTTCATTGGTTCTTTTCCCTTCCCCTGTATGATATATACTCTCCGTTTCACATTTTATTTCTGCAGATATGCTGTATTCACAGGCTTCCCAGGCACTTAATATCCTCTCCGTTACCCTGTCTATCTCCGAGCCTTCAACCTCCGGAATGACCAGGAAAACCTGAACGGATGAAGGTGCCACCATGATATCCGAATGGCGCAGATGGGACTGTACAATGTCTTTAAAGGTATCTGTCATAACAATACGCATCCCCTTATCTATACTGTCATCCTTAAATACAACAGTAAAGAGAACCTTGCAGGCAGACACGAAATACCTCTCAAAATAACGCATTACATACTTATATACATTATTGAAGGTTTCCCTGCCCATCCACATGGCATTCTGGGCTGCGCTGTTTTCGTCAAAAAGCTCGGATACAGCCTTTATATCGGAATAAACAATATTCTCATCAGGCATAAATATTCCTTTGGTTTATACGCAAAAGCCCCTGTTGGACGCACTCTCAACGCTCTCATTAAGACTTCCCTTACCATAGGTAAGTCCGGCGTATACTTCCTGCGTATTTGACATAAGCGGCGCGGAATCATCCCCTGCCGCTATATCGTCAAACGATTTCTTAAGCTTTGCAAGAAGCCTTCTTGCAACGACAAGACCTTCTTTATCTTTCTTTATCGGGGCAAGTGATATCTCCTTACTTACATAAACATATATCCTCATTAAAGGATACGATGGTTCGTAATTAAAATCAAGCGCTTCAAGCAAATCGCCCACACATTTTCCCGCATAAGAGGCATTGTTTTTAAAGTTTTCCTGGTCGTCATCATCGAAAGCCTTTATCGCCGTATCCAGATATGAAAGTGCAAGCTCATACACTATGACAATAAGCCGGCTCCTGTTTGCCTTTGTTATCCTTAAGGTATATTCCTGTATCTGTTCTTTTGTCATGGGTTCTCCTTACTGCAGAAGCTGAAGAGCCTGCTGGGGCTGTTCATTGGCCTGTGAAAGCATTGAGGTTCCGGCCTGTACAAGTACCTGAAGGGTTGTGTAGTCAACCATCTCATCAGCCATATCCGTATCCTTGATGGTGGAATATGACTTTGTAAGATTCTCGGTTGTAACGTCAAGGTTGGAAATGGCATTTTCAAGCCTGTTCTCATAAGCTCCCAGTCTTGATCTTACTGAGGACACAAAGGCAAGTGCATTCTTGGTCTGATCCATTGCCCTTCTGGCACCCTCTTCTTTCCTTACATCAATACCGGTAAGATCAAGGTTATCAAGTGATATCTTAGGGATGGCCATATGTATCTCCTGACCCTCACCGGATCCGACCTGTATCTTCATACCTCCCACTCCGCTAAGATCGAGCCCTACGGATGCATTATTGCTCAGGCCTGTGTGCGCTTTAACCACAAGCTGCGCTCCATCATTCATTGTAATGGTTATCCTGTCACCTTTTTCATTGACTTCCTTACTCTTGATGCCGGCCATTTCCACACCTGCTGCCTTATCGTCAGGACTCTTGTACAGTCTGATGGAAGATTCGTCAACTACCGCCCCTTCCCAGCTGTTGTACTTGTTGAATTCTATAACATAATCGCTTCCAAAAGGAAAGTCAGGATCGTAATTGATCACTTCAAGGTTAAGATCATCGGCGTAGCCTTTAAGCTGCTGTTCACCTCCGAGAAGATTCTGTGTATTATATTCTGTATCGCGTGCCACACGCTCAATTTCACCGGTAAGCTGATCTATCTCCTTCTGTATGGCCTCACGGTCTTCTTCCGTATTCGTACCGTTTGCCGCCTTAACCGACAGCTCACTCATCCTCTGTATCATGCTCTGTATCTCGGCCAGAGCACCCTCTGCCGTCTCTATTACATTAACTCCGTTGGATGCATTCTGGTTAGCCCTGTTAAGGCTGGCGATCTGGGCTCTCATCTTATTTGATATTGCCATGCCCGCCGGATTGTCCTTGGCATGATTAAGCCTGTATCCGCTACTTAACCTCTCTGTCGATTCCGACTGTCTGGTCTCATTGTTCCTTAATACATTGCCTGCTATCATTGCCTGGATGTTTGAATTAACCTTCATACCCTCTTCCTCCTGTTATCTGCCTATTGTTTCAATAAATGCCTTTGCCACACTGAAAAGATCCGAAGATGTCACACCTTTTCCTTCTCCCTCTTCTAAGGCAAAATCATTCAGGTCAAGCCTGTCATTTCTTATAAAGCTAAGTTCCTTAAGTGACTTTCCATCTGTTTCTATCGCAACTTTAAGAGCATCTTCAAGCCCTTTAAGCTCATTCAGTTTATCATTGCTGTCACTTGTTATATAGCCCCTGCAATCC
>DPZM01000274.1:4745-10563 GCA_003535955.1 Lachnospiraceae bacterium
CCCTGCCGTATTTTTCGGTATCCATTGTGGCTACTACGCTTCCTTCTTCTTCCTCTGAGCTTATCAGCCTTAAGTTTATCGAAGTCCACTCACCGTCTATGTTGACCGGTATTTCGAAATTTTGTTTCTTTGACAGGTTACCTGCAAGTCCTATCTGTTTATGGATAAGCTTAAGTTCTTTTACATCCAATTCACCGCCTGCAAGATCGGCCGCATCTTCTATGACCTTAAGTGATTCCCTGACAAGCTCTTCATAGCTCTCTTCCACCTTATCCTGCGATGAAAAATCCTCTGTAAGCGATCCGGCTGCCTTTCTCAGTTTTCCGAAAGCTTCCTCGCCCTGTTTCCCGGCTTCATCCATCACCGACTTAAAGGCCCGGCCTCTTTTTGTCATAAGTTCGCTTCCGGCAAGAAGATTGTTTACCGTTACCGGCTCGTCAAAGTCACGCAGCATCCTGATAACACTGTCATCAACCTTTCTGGCATCCTTTATTGCCTGTGTATCTTCTTTATATCTTGCATCAAGATCGGCTTCTTTATCATAGCTGTCCCTGATCTCATTTGTGAACCGCTCAAGTGTTTTGTCAAGGTCAAGGCCTGCTGACATCATTGAATCCGGACTTATCTTATCAAGCGCTTCTTCTGTCAGCGAATTCATGTAATTTACGATAAACCCGTTATCTATCTGGTCGGAAATGGAAGTTCCCTTTCTGTTAAGGTCTGTAAGGGCTCCGAACTTATCATCTACCGAATAATCCATTCCGCTTGCCCGGTTTGACCTCGATGCCGTAAGAAGATTCCTTAAGGTAAGCTCATTACCGCTTGATAATACATTTCCTATAAGCTTTCCATCTGACTTCTCTATCTGCCTAAGGAGCCTGTACACACCTATAAAGGCTGCTTTCTCCCTGTCATTTATTCCATTCTTCTCTTCAAGCTTTCTAAGGAACCTGCTGTATCTTTCCGCTTTACTTCCCGTATATGCGTCCTTAAGCTGTTCACCAAGCAGATGTATGTTTGTGTCCAGAGGGTTTTCCCCGTTCCTTATAAGTTCCATGGTCTTTGCCGGAGTCATGAGCTCTGCTACCCTCTCTACCGCAAGCTCCGCATCCCTTACCCTGTTTATGGTTTCGGGATTTATCTCTGTTCCCGAATACCCCAGGATCCTGACTGCCTTTCTGTTTGCTTCGTTTAATTCAAATCCGTTATCTGTGAGTATATCATCAACATTTGCAAATGCCTTGCGTATGCTGTCACCCATATCAGCCCTCGGCGCGGTCATCAGGGTCTCATACGACCTTCCTGCCCTTTCAAAGGCTGCCTTAAGGACACTTCCCTGTTCACTCAGGTTCCTTGCCGTAAAGTCATCCGATGCAGGATCCGTTCTTCCCAGGATCTCTGCAGGTACGCTCCTTAATGTATCAAATACGCTGAGGGTTTCCTTATACAGGTCTATCCTGTTATCAAGGATCCCGTTAAGTCCTTCGCCTCCCCTTTCGCTGTCCGATAAAAGGAGGGGTTCATAAATTGCCCTTTCTGCCTCTTTAAGCTCGTTTACCAGTTTCTCAAGGGGCTCGGTATCAATAGCTATTCCCTGTTTTATAAGCTTAAGATTGGCTTCCGTTGTCATCATAAGCCTGGTTTCTTCAAGCTGCCTCTTTGCCGACAGGGCCTGCGGCGATATGGTTCCGGTAAGATTCTGTCCATCCTGCCTTACCGATTCTTCATAGAGATTCTTAATATTTAAATCCCTGCCGGATGAAATAACCTTATCTATGGCCTGATCCTGTACCGAATTTACTTCATCCTGTATCCTTACCGCTTTTGCCGCATCGGATTCATGCTTGTCAACAGGACCGTTCACCGGCCTTCGTCCGTCAATTAATGCCACTGTCGAAATATCCATAACATCTTCCGTACTTAGCGGAAGTGCAAGGTTGTCAAGGCGGTTAAGCGTGACCATCGCCCTTTCCGTTATCGGGAGTCCCGACTTTATTATCCACTCGGCCTCTGCCATCGTTTCATCGCTTATCTCAAGGCCTGCACGTGTAATTATGCCTTCCACCTGACCCCGGATCTGCTCCATATCGAAGCTGTCTGCTTTTTTAGCATAATAGCCGTCGGTCGTATCCATGTAATAGCCCCTTGACTGGCGGCCATTGCCAAGGCCTGCGCTGAATTCGGCCTTATAGAGGTTTGATATGGTGGGCTCGATTCCGTTAGCCACCATGTATTTTTTCATGTCCTCCGTAAGTGCGCTTATTTTGGCGGCCTGGCCTGCTGCCTCCGTTACTCCTCTGACATTTTCTTCCGTTACCGGAAGGTCGTTTTTATTGAAGGCTTCCCTAAGCTGCCAGGCTGCAATATCCCCACCCGAGAGTACGTCGATCTGGTCATCCGTAAGGTCATCATTATAGCCTGCGATCACGGTACCGGACCTTGCGAGATTGGCCTTTATCTTATCAAGATTGGTCACATGGGTCTCTACATCCGAGTCTACCGCAGATATCCCTTCTTCCTGTAACTTCTCGTAATCTTTTGCTGACATAGAATTAGACATTACTGCCATGTAGTCTCTCTGTAAGGCAATGTCCTTATGCCCTGCATCCTGCATTACTTCTTCGGCGCTTTTTAATTCGCCCATTCCGTAAGCAGCGTTATCCGTAACTGTGCCAGAAATGTCTAATGATATTCCTCCCATCCCGGCTATCCTTGCCGTATTCTTCTGATAGGAGTTACCATATGCTTTTTTTTCCATGTCAACATTCTTATTGTGGTTTAAATGATTCGTATCGATCTTCATATAATATTTCCACCCGAATGTTTTCTAATTATGATCTTTACTGTAATTTATATCGAACGAATACGGATAAATCTTAACCCTTGATAAAAACGGAAAAAGACACGGGGATGGTTTCACCCGTGTCTTCATTTAATTTATTACTTTAGTATAGGAATATCGCTGCTCCGTAAGGTGCCAGGGGATAAGCCAACGAATACGGCTGTCCGTCCCATGGTATCTCTTCGGCCTGGTAGGCAGTCTCCCTTACCATTCCGTTACCGCCGAACCTTTCCTCGTTGCTGTCAAGAAGGAGCTTGTATTTCTTCTTCTCGGGAACTCCCACACGATAGTCATCCCTTGATATAGGTGTAAAGTTCATTACAAAAACAAGCCTGTTCTTCTTATCGTTCTTACCCAGTCTTATAAAGCTGTAGATACTTTTGAAGGTATCGTTTGCATTGATCCACTGGAATCCGTTGAATCCCCTGTCAAGCTCATGCATTGCCGGATACTTGTTATATATCTTTAGGAGCTCCCTTACATATGCCTGCATGCCCGCATGGAGAGGATCATCAAGGAGGGCCCAGTCAAGCTCTTTAGCCTCATTCCACTCACTGTCCTGCGCAAACTCCTGTCCCATGAAGAGGAGCTTCTTGCCGGCATGTCCCATCATAAAGGTATATCCTACACGAAGGTTGGCGAATTTATCAACATAGTAGCCGGGCATCTTATTAAGCATGGAGCACTTAAGATGAACCACCTCGTCATGTGAAAGCACAAGAATATAATTCTCCGCATCATTATAACTCATTGCGAAGGTCATCTTGTGGTGATTATCCTTCCTGAAAATGGGATCCAGCTTCATGTAATCACAGAAGTCATGCATCCAACCCATGTTCCATTTGAAGGTAAAGCCCAATCCGTCGTCCTCGGGTTTAGCCGTGATCTTCGGCCATGCGGTTGACTCTTCCGCTATCATCATAACTCCGGGATACCTGCCCATAACAAGGGAATTAAGATGTTTGAAAAACTCTATTGCCTCAAGGTTCTCATTGCCGCCGTATTCATTGGCAACCCACTGTCCGTCCTTCTTGCCGTAATCAAGGTAAAGCATGGATGCAACCGCATCAACCCTCAGACCGTCAATATGGAATTCCTCTATCCAGAATATTGCATTCGCTATAAGAAAATTCTTTACTTCACTCTTGCCGTAATCAAATATCTTGGTTCCCCAGTCGGGATGCTCTCCCTTTCGGGAATCCGCGTATTCATATACGGCACTTCCATCAAAATCAGCCAATCCGTGTGCATCTCTTGGGAAATGAGCCGGAACCCAGTCAAGTATAACTCCGATACCGTTCTTATGGAGCTTGTTGATCATATACATAAAATCTTCGGGTGTTCCGTATCTTGAAGTGGGAGCATAATATCCCGTTACCTGATAACCCCACGATCCGTCAAAAGGATGCTCTGCGATGCCGATAAGCTCAATATGTGTGTAGTGCATGTCAAGCAGGTAGTCAACTATACGGTCAGCAAACTGCCTGTATGTATAAAATCCTTCGTCCTCACGTCCCGGATGTCTCATCCATGATCCTATATGGCATTCGTATATGGCCATCGGGATTTCCTGTATATTGCTCTCATTTCTCTTCTTAAGCCATGTATTATCAGACCATTTAAACTTTGTAAGATCGGTAACTATTGATGCCGTACCGGGTCTTAACTCTGCAAAATTGGCGTAAGGATCAGCTTTATAGAGTTTCTCACCCTTAGCTGACTCTATAAGATATTTATACAGGACTCCGGTGGTAATTCCGGGAATAAACAATTCGAAAATACCGATATCACCTGTCTTCTCCATCCTGTAGGCATCTCCATTCCAGTCATTAAAGTCACCTATTACCGATACACTCTTTGCCTTCGGTGCCCACACCGCAAAATAAACGCCCTTTTCTCCGTCTTTTTCTGCAATATGCGCTCCCAGCTTCTTATAAATGTCGTAATGCGTTCCCGAGCCAAACAGATATCTGTCCATTTCCGTGATAAATGGTGAGAATTCCTGATTTGTGGCCATAATAACCTCCTCTTCGATGGTACCCCTTATGATACTGAATTCTGTAAGAATTACTCCGTAATTCTTCTGATACGCTCGCCGCTATGGCATCATAAGGAATCCACCATCTTCGATGGTACCCCTTATGATATTAAATAAAGTCCTTCTCCCTCAGGATGATATAATCATCGTCATCATACCGCTTAGCCAGTAATACATCCATGAAATGGGACATATTCTTTTTGTCAACATGCTTAATTGCATTATCCACTATTTCCCGAACTTCTTCAAGTGTTACCGTATGTTCAAGCGTCTGCATATCCCCGATCCGTCGATACATTGCCAGAACACCCATATCATCGATAACATATTCCTGCTCTTTGGCATATCCCTTACCGTAAGCTACAAGATCATCGGTGGTATATTCCTGGAGCTCGATTCTTGCATTAAATACCCTGTCCATGATGGCTTTTGAAGACTCAAACAATGCCTCCATGCCTTCCTTGTCACCTTCCATAACAACAAGGACCTGCTCGGTTTCAAGCTCTAAGGCTTCCGCTACGATCCTGGCCGATGACGGAGTAAGGTCATGGGCGTTCTCTATTATGAGGGCACCCTTCTTAAGTTTTTTGACCGTAAGGGGAATATCCTTCTTATTCAGAGCTTCACCCGATATCTTGGCTACCTTACCCTTAAATCCGTTTTCAAGCTGCTGCATCACCCTGACTATATCAACCGCAATATTCCTTCTTCCCGAATTCTCGGTACCCACAACCACAACATTGCCGTGAGCAGGCTCCATAGAGATATTATCTATGGCATTGACTATCTCGGCCTTCAGCCATTCAATCCCTTCAAACCTGCCGAATACAAGCTTCTCTTCCTTGTCAAAGTCCCTCTTGCTCGAAGGTGCCTTTTCAATCTTCATGTATTTGGGGTGTTTCTTTTTTACCGGCTTTTTCTCTTCTTCCTCTTCCTCT
>DPZM01000252.1 GCA_003535955.1 Lachnospiraceae bacterium
TACATCTTAAGATATTCGGAATCATGATCGTTTGTTTTAATACTGTCTTGTGTTTTTGTGCTCTCTGTTTCCGATATTGCCTTAAGTCTTTCTTCTTCAGTATCAAAAAGCGTGACTTTTTCTTCGTCAAGGTATTTGTATACCAGTAGGAACTGCCCCTCTTCCATGTTAAGCGGCAGGAACTGTTTGTGTACCTGTTCCTTTGATATGGTCTCATCCTGACTCTTTGCAAGAGCACGTACCTTTATTATCAGCTTCTTGAATTGTTGTTCATCCATCTTCGATGGTTCCCCTTATGATCATTATTATGTAAGAATTACTTATGATCATTATTTAATATGTTCATGTGTAAACAGATGATCCTGACAGTATTCGTAATTGCCGTTGCACTTACTGCAGAACCTGAATTCCAGGTTATCTCCGTCATTCTCCGTTCGTCCGCATATTGCACACTTATGCTTGGTAACACCCGTAGATGTCCTGACCTCACGCTTGAAGGTCTGCCTTCTTCTGATCTCTGAAGGGGTTACCCGCTTGAAGTTTCTTGTAGTGAAGAAAAATAATGCAAAGTTTAAAAGCGATGCAATGATAACGACCTTGATCTCCCATGTACCCGTAAAGAATTCAACAGCCAGGAGAACTATATCAAGGATCGCAAGCCACTTGATCTTGACCGGTATCAGGAAATAAAGCATCAGCTGCATATCCGGATACTCGGCAGCAAACGCCAGAAAGATCGAAAGATTTATATAATATGTCGAAAAATACAGGGCTATAAATCCGCCAAGTGCTTCTGCGCTGTAATGATCGGTATAGCCTGCAACATTATACAAGGCAAATAAAATAAACGCCCCGATAACGGTAAAGAACATACCCGAGAAAATATATACATTAAACCTGAAGGTACCCCATGTTCTTTCAAGACTTGTACCCAGTGAATAGTACAGGATAAGCATGATTATCGTAAAGATACCAAGTGATGACGGCGGTACGATTATCCACGTAACAAGCCGCCATATCTGCCCGTGCAGTATCTGATATGGATTAAGCGAAATATAGCTTATAAGGCCGTTATTGGCACTGTGGCCGAACCTGTCCATTAAGGACAGCACATATCCGATAACATATCCGTATATTATGTATTTGGCCAGATTGGGGATCGCATACCTTCCGAACTTACGCTCCATTTTATTAAGAAAATTGTTCATGACTCCACCTTTTTCCAAAGACAGAGGGACGATTCTTCTGTCTTCATTTTACGAAAAATTTAATTCCTCTAAGTTTAACATTTACCGAAATAAATGTAAACATCACTCTGTCTTGAAGTTTATATGAATTTGTTGTAAAATTCTCAAAGTATGCAAAAGTATAAATGAAAGGCAGCATAGATGAGCAAAAGCGCAGAAAATACAGCTTTATATACACTAGGTATCGATATAGGTTCAACTACTGTCAAGATCGCTGTACTGGACGGTAAACACAATATACTTTTTTCGGACTACAGAAGGCATTTTGCCAATATCCGCGAAACGCTAAAGGACCTTATAGGCGATGCATACAAGAAGCTCGGTAACTTAAGGGTCCATCCCATGATAACCGGTTCCGGCGGTCTTACCCTGGCCAACCATCTTGAGATACCTTTCGTTCAGGAAGTCATTGCGGTATCCACTGCCCTTAAGGATCACTCCGAAAAGGTGGATGTGGCGATAGAGCTTGGCGGTGAAGATGCCAAGATAATATATTTCGAAGGCGGTAATGTAGAACAGCGTATGAACGGTATCTGCGCAGGCGGTACCGGTTCTTTTATTGACCAGATGGCCTCTCTTCTGCAGACAGATGCATCAGGCCTTAATGAATATGCCAAGGGTTATAAGTCTTTATATACTATTGCGGCCCGGTGTGGTGTTTTTGCCAAATCAGACATCCAGCCTCTTATTAATGAAGGTGCGACCAGGGAAGACCTGTCGGCTTCGATCTTTCAGGCGGTAGTCAACCAGACCATATCAGGTCTCGCGTGCGGTAAGCCGATCAGAGGCCACGTAGCCTTTCTTGGCGGTCCGCTTCACTTCCTCTCGGAGCTTAAGGCGGCTTTTGTAAGGACGCTCAAGCTGGATGAGGAACATACCATAGCACCAGATGATTCCCATCTTTTTGCGGCCATCGGTTCCGCACTTAATTATAAGGAAGATAATACGATCCTTTTAAGCGATCTTGATAATAAACTTAATTCCGAGATCCACATGGAATTCGAGGTCGCCAGGATGGAGCCTCTCTTTGCCGACAAGGCTGAGTATGAAGCCTTCGAGGAACGCCACAATGCCCATTGTGTGGGTACTGCAGATCTTGAAACCTATAAAGGTAACTGCTTTCTGGGTATTGATGCCGGATCCACAACGACCAAGGCTGCCCTTGTGTCCGAGGACGGTTCCCTGCTTTATTCCTTCTACAGCAACAATAACGGCAATCCGCTTGCCACAACAATCCGTGCGATAAAGGAAATATACTCACTTCTTCCCAAGGGTGTAAAGATTGTACACTCCTGCTCTACCGGCTACGGCGAAGCTCTGATAAAGGC
>DPZM01000276.1 GCA_003535955.1 Lachnospiraceae bacterium
AATTCGTAACCCTCTCGACCTGCAGCTACCAGGTTAAGAACGGAAGATTCGTCGTTGTTGGTATTCGTCATAAGGATTCAATATACTAAAGCAGGAGTAGGAGAAGCAATGCCATATAAATATGAGACTCATCTGCATACCTCGGATTCGTCGGCATGCGGGGAATCCAAGGGATATGAGTATATAGAAGGATATCTGGATCTTGGTTTCACCGGAATATTCATAACCGAACATTTCTATCTTGGAAACACCTGTATCCCCCGTGATCTGCCCTGGGAGGAATGGGTGGACAGATACTGCGACAGCTTTTATAAGACGAAGGAAGCGGCAAAGGGTTCAGGTCTTGATGTCTTTTTCGGCTGGGAGAGCACATACGGCACCGGCGAGGATTTCCTCATTTACGGACTTGGTCCCGGGTGGCTTAAGGACCATCCGCAGATAGTTGAGCTTACCCAGGAGGAACAGTATGAAATGGTACATAGCGAGGGCGGACTCGTTGTACAGGCCCATCCCTTCAGGGACCGCTACTATATGGATGAGATAAGGCTCCACCCCAACCATTGCGATGCCTGGGAGGTGGCCAACGCCGGCAACAAGCCCTGGATGGACCGGATCGCTTACGAGTACGCGCTATCACATGATATGAAGATGACCGCCGGGTCAGACATGCATCAGGTCGATAACGTTAAGGAAGGTGAAGTGTTCGGCGTTGAAACGGACGAACGCCTTACCTGTGAAACGGATTATGTACGCATAATCCTTTCCGGGAAGGGCTTCAGGCCGGTCTATCCTGAGGACCGGATGGATTGTGAACCGGATGAGAGCAAGCTTCCCGTGATATGGTGTTATTAGACTGATAAACGGGACCGGAGGACTGTGACATGGAAGATAACACCGTATTTGTAAGGGAATATGATGAGGCGGAAGGCCTCTCATACATAGATAAGCGTGAGATCCTGAGATATTCGGGCTATCCGCCCGGTGCGGGAACTGTCGATGAAGCAGTATACGGGCTCCTTAAGGAGGTCGTCGGTGAGCTTAAGGGGGCCTTTTCATACAGGGTATGCTACCGGAGGATGCCTGTTACATGGGAGGGGGGTATGCCCCGTTTCCTCCTTCGGGCAGAATCAACCGACCTGGCAAGGTGCCTTGAAGGAAGTACTGAGGCCATCCTTTTTGCCGCAACGATAGGATTGAAGATAGACAGGTATATAGCCAGGTACCAGCGCCTGTCACCTGCGAAGGCCCTTATTGCGCAGGGGTACGGAGCAGAACGCGTGGAAGCCCTGTGCGGGGTATTCTGCGACGGGATAAAGGCTATGGCTAAAGACGAAGGACTTGCCTGTACACCCAGGTTTTCACCGGGCTACGGAGACCTGCCGCTTGAAAGCCAGAGGGATGTATTCTCTCTTTTGGACTGCAGCAGAAAAATAGGGATTTCATTAAATGAGAGCCTCTTAATGACCCCATCCAAATCGGTAACGGCTGTTTTTGGATTGAAAAAGGACGCATAAATGAAAGTACTTGATTATCTGAAGAACCATATAGTATATCTTGACGGCGGAACGGGAACCCTCCTTCAAAAGAGAGGACTTAAGCCCGGAGAACTGCCGGAACGCTGGAACGTTACCCATCCCGATGTGATAACGGATATCCATAAGGCCTATTATGATGCCGGGACCAACATCATCTGCACCAATACCTTCGGGGCCAACTCACTTAAATTTGATGATCATGAGCTTGATACACTTATAGGTGCAGCCATAGAGAATGCGAACAGGGCAAGGGAATTAAGCTCGGGAAAGCAGGAGAAATTTATTGCCCTTGACATATCATCGGTTGGTAAGCTGTTAAAACCCTACGGAGACCTTGACTTTGAAGATGCGGTCGGTATATACGCAAAGACCGTAAGGGCCGGAGCAGTAAAGGGCGTTGACCTTATATACATCGAGACAATGAGCGATTCCTACGACACCAAGGCGGCCCTGCTTGCGGCTAAGGAAAACTGTGACCTTCCCGTCTTTGTATCGAATGCCTACGGTGAGGACGGCAAGCTTATGACAGGTGCTTCGCCTTCCGCGATGGTTGCCATGCTTGAGGGCATGAGGGCCGATGCGATAGGAGCCAACTGTTCATTGGGACCCGAGCAGTTAAGGGGTGTGGTTGAGGAATACCTTGAGTATGCCTCGGTTCCCGTGCTCTTTAAGCCCAATGCGGGGCTTCCCAGAAGTGTCGACGGACAGACCGTCTATGACGTGTTCCCGGAGGAATTTTCCGACATAATGAGGGAATACGTACAGGCGGGAGTAAGGATCGTGGGAGGGTGCTGCGGGACCACACCCGAATACATCGCGGCGACCGTTAAGAAAACCGCGGATCTTAAGCCTGTTGAAGTGAAGGCAGGGAACCGCACCCTCATAAGTTCGTATACTCACGCCGTTGAATTCAAGGATTCTCCCATACTGATCGGTGAGAGGATCAATCCGACGGGCAAGAAGCGCTTTAAGGAAGCCTTAAGGAATAATGATATAGATTATATACTCGGCGAGGGCATAACCCAGCAGGAGAAGGGTGCCCATGTACTGGACGTGAATGTGGGCCTTCCCGAGATCGATGAGCCGGAAATGCTTAAGAAGGTTATGTTTGAGCTCCAGTCGATCATAGACCTTCCCCTTCAGATAGATACTACGGACATTACGGCCATGGAGACGGCCCTCCGCCGCTATAACGGCAAGGCAATGATAAACTCCGTTAACGGCAAGGAAGAAGTGATGAAGGAGATATTCCCTCTTGTTAAGAAGTACGGAGGCCTTGTGGTATGTTTAACCCTTGATGAGGACGGGATACCCGAGGATGCAGAAAAGAGGGTTGAGATCGCAAAGAAGATCATAAAAACCGCAGCGGAATACGGTATTGAGAAGAAGGATCTTATTTTTGATACCCTGGCCATGACCGTAAGTGCCGATCCGGGTGCTGCTCTTGCAACCCTTAAGGCATTAAATATTATCAGAAACCAGCTGGGATGCCATACGTCTCTTGGAGTGTCGAACATATCATTCGGTCTTCCCAACCGGGATATAATAACGGCCGCTTTCTTTACCCTTGCGATGGAGAACGGCTTGTCGGCAGCCATCATGAACCCCAATTCGGCGGAGATGATGAAGAGTTATTATTCCTTCAGGGCCCTCCACGGGATAGACAATAACTGTACGGATTATATAGAGAATATAGGCAGGTATGCGTCGGCCGCAGCCGCCGATGCCGGAGCGGCCGCACCGCAGGGCAGCGTGGCAGCGGACAGGGAATCCGGAAGCGACCTGCAGAGGGCGATAGTCAAGGGCCTTAAGGAGCAGGCCGCCGCCCTTACCGAAGAAAGGCTTAAGAGCGAAGATCCCCTTGAGATAGTCACAACTCAGATAATTCCCGCGCTTGATATCGT
>DPZM01000177.1 GCA_003535955.1 Lachnospiraceae bacterium
CTATGGTCTTGGTTTTCCCACTTTCGATCTTTGAATAGGTGGATCTGTCTATACCTATCTTATCCGCCACATCTTTTTGGCTGTATCCGTGTGAAGTCCTCAATTCTACAATACGGTCAATTGCTTCTCCGGGTAAGTATTCCTTCATCATTTCGCTCCTGTAAATCTGACTGTAACAACGTTTCCTATTCTATCACAGGGTGGGGAAGATTTGCACCAAATCCAGAAATTATTTCCGGTTTTTCTCTGTATCGGGGCAAGCCTGACACAAAACACTGATATTGGAAATTTCCTACGTAGAGTAGAGTAGAAGCAAAACGAAGGGAGGGATGCGCAATGAGCGTGTAGAGATGAGCTGTCACCAACGTGGCAGCTCTTTTTATGATTTACAGATCTGAGCTGTCGGGTACACAACGAGGATTTGTAAATCATGCAGCCGGATAAGCGGCTGCCAAAGCAAAAATGCGTAGAGCATTTTTGTTACGAGGGTCAAGGGAGCGGAGCGCCTTTGTCCGGAGGGAGTCACCCATCAGCGAAGCTGATTCAGATGTGACGACAGATATGCCGCCGAACGAATGTGAGGGGCGTTACCATGGGTCCAGGGTGAAACCCTGGTCGGGTTAAGGGCGAAGCGCCTTAGCAGATCCAAGGTGCAACCTTGGCCCAGTTATGCGTTCGCTTGCGACGCATAGTACTGGGTATTATTTGTCGCCCTGTGCAACAATCCGCTCCGCAGCGGAATCCCCACAGATCAAAACAGCAAGTAAAAATCAAACAAGGAGGAGAAAGAAATTTATGAGAGTATCACGACACAACGGGAGATCAGGTTCCCACGGAACCTATAATCCCAAACACAACGACAGGGAGTTTGATGTCGATAAGGCTGATGACATCAGGGACAAAATGACTCCCTACAACATTTATTGGAACTGTATCGACAAACGACCGGTCAGGCACAAGGATCTGTCCGAAAAAGACTTAAGCTTCACGGAAGCCGAGCGACAGTTCTATGAAATCGCTTACGGGGATTTCCTTTTAAAGCAGAACGAACGCCACATCGCATCAAGGCATAAGGAACGCTGCCGGACAATGGATGATATAAGAGAGAATCCCAAGACCTGTCCCGAGGAAACCATATATCAGATAGGAGACATCGACAGTCATGTCGATCCGGATGTCCTTGCGAAGATAGCAGTCGAATTCTTCAATGAACATCAAAAAAGGTATGGCGATCATGTCCATATCCTTAACTGGTCATTGCATCTCGATGAAAGTACGCCCCACATCCACGAACGCCATGTGTTTGATGTTATCAATAAATATGGTGAGCGTTGCCCCAAACAGGAGCAGGCATGTAAGGAGATGGGCTTTGAACTTCCGGATCCTGATGCCAAGCAGGGCAGATATAACAACAGGAAGATGAGCTACGACAAAGAATGCCGTCAGCTTCTTTTGGACATCTGTAGGGAACATGGCCTGTCGATAGATGAGGAACCCATATACGGCGGCAAGGAGTATCTGGAAAAGCAGGAGTATATAAGCGATAAGCTAAGCTCCGAGATCGAAAGCAGGCAGAAAAAGCTTAATGACATTGACGCCCTTGTCAAAGAAGTATCGGATATAGCCTACGAAAAGGCCTGCGAGGCACTGATAGAACCGATAATAGAGGAATCACATAGGGAAAACAATAAAGTGATAGAGGAATACAAGAAATGGCTCATGTCAGATGAACGTAAAGCTTCTAAAGAAACAAGGACTTACGCATCAGATCGTATATCCAAAATACAGGACAGACTTTCAAACGCAAAAGCCACTGTAATATCAGCTATCAAAAAGGCATTCAGATTGCCTGACAGAAAGAAGGTTTACACTGCCGAGATAGCTAAGGCGGTAAAGCCGGGCATCATGGAAAGGCTGCGTTTGGCAAAAGAAAGAGCAGATAAGGAAAACGCATCTCGTCCGGCTGAAAACATTGAAAGAAAAAAGAATAACAGAGATATGGAAAGGTAGGAATCAAATATGAACAATATTTATAAAGATGTTAAGGAAGCCGTGTCCGTCAAGGATGCGGCTTCTTTTTATGGAATCAAAGTTAACAGGAACGGCATGTGTATCTGTCCGTTCCACAATGACAGGCATCCGAGCATGAAGGTTGATAAACGCTTTCACTGCTTCGGATGCCAGGAGGACGGCGATGTTATCGACTTTGTCGGCAAGCTGTTTTCCATTAAACCGCTGGAAGCAACCAACAAGATCGCTGACGATTTTCATATTTCAACATCAGCTTGCGACCACTTTTCCTGCAAAACTGATAGGACATATGGAGCAAACAGCTCCATATCCGTAAGGATGCGGGAGGAAAAGGCTTTTAAGGAACTCGTTGATTATGCCATCTCCCTTACCTGTGACTTCCACAGATATTGGTGGAGGGTAAGGGAAGCTAAGCTGCCTGACAGAGACGGTGAATGGTCGGATCTTTTCTGCACCGCAGTTGAAAATATAAATCTTGCAACAGAATGGCTTAAGGTCTTGGAAAGCGGAAAGGAGGATGAAAAACGTGAACTGCTCAATTACTTATGCAACAGAAAATGACACAGATATACGTTCATCGATCAGGGAATCCCTGACAAAGACAGGAAAGGGATATGTTAAACAGAACATCCCCAACATCCTGTATATTTTTGAGAACGATCCCTTCTTTGCCGGCAAGTTCCGCTTCAATGAGCTTACCGAGAGGATAGACCTTGTGGGTGATTTTGACTGGAAGCGATCAGGGACATCCATTACTGATACAGATATGAACTATATAAATATGTATCTCGACTCCCATTATGACATAAACAGTGACAAGCGTATCATGCAGGCTCTTAACATAGCCGCCAACAATAACAGATACCATCCGGTCAGGGAGCGCCTTAAGCTTCTTGTCTGGGACGGAACACCAAGGATCAGATATGCACTGCACCGGTTCCTTGGTGCGGATACTTCAGATCTTACCTATGAATCCCTTAAGCTCTGCATGCTCGGAGCCGTATCCCGTGTCTTTGATCCGGGCTGCAAGTTTGAATATATGCTCTGCCTTGTCGGAGGACAGGGCGCAGGAAAATCGTCCTTCTTCCGTCTGTTAGCTATCAAGGACGAATGGTTTTCCGACGATATCAGGAAACTTGATGATGACAACATCTATCGAAAGCTTCAAGGACATTGGATCATTGAAATGTCTGAGATGATCGCAACAAGCAGTGCCAAGAGCATTGAGGAGATAAAGTCATTCATAAGCCGTCAGAAGGAAACCTATAAGGTGCCTTATGAAACTCATCCGGCTGACAGACCAAGGCAGTGTATTTTCGGCGGAACCTCCAATAAGAAGCAGTTCCTTCCCGGAGACAGGTCAGGTAACAGGCGCTTCCTCCCCATTACATGCCATCCGGAGGAAGCCAAGGTTCATATACTTGATGATGAAGAAGCTTCAAGGGCCTATATCTTACAGATGTGGGCTGAGATCATGGAAATATACAGAAGAGGTGACTTTAAGTTATGCCTGCCGGATGATATGTCCGATCAGATGAAGGAACATCAGCAGGAGTTCATACCGGAGGATTCCGATGCAACAGCCATCCTGGGATTCCTGGATGAAACCCTTGAAGAATATGTTTGTTCCAAGATGCTCTATCATGAAGCTCTTGGACATACGGAATATGAAACCCCACAGAAATGGGAGCTTAACGCCATAAACGATATCATGATCACATCCGCATACGGTTGGGAACAGGGTCCCCAGCACAGGTTCGATAAATACGGGCAGCAGAGATCATGGATCCGCAAGGGATACGATGCGGATGGCGGTTTTATCCATATATCGGATGAAGCATTAAAGGATATCCCTTTCAGATAAGGGAATCTGTAAACGGCTGTTTACACTCGTTTACAGGCTCGTTTACATGGCATGCCGCATATTTACTGCGTTTCAGCCATTTGTAAACGTGTAAACAGAAAATATATAAAAAAAGAAAAAATGAATAATATAAAGCATTCCCTGTAGGGATAAAAAGTTTTTACCCCTCGTTTACAGGTTGGTTTACAAACTTCGTTTACACAAACCCATCTATGCAGGGAATAAAAAAGCAACCACAAATGGCACTCTCGGCCTTCCGAGAGTTTTTTTATTGCCCGTCAGTCGATCTATCAGACCCTCTGTCGGGCTTTTTATTTGAAGGAGAGTATTAAATTGAGCAAAAAGTCAATAAAAGATAATATTTTTACAAAAAAGAATATAGAATACTGGGTTAATCGTGGTATATTAGGAATTGACGAAATAGCACTCTCAGATAGTGAGGTGCTTATGTCCAAGATCCTTGACAAAATACATATGCACAAGATTTCCCGGGCAAATGACGGACGATGGGTAACCTATGTTCCTGATGAGACTAAGAGCAGCGGACTGAAACAGGTTCGTAAGAACTCAAAGGCTGAATTGTATGCTTATCTTATAGACTTCTATGGTGTTTTACCGGAGAAGATCAACGCAAGGACTATTGAAGAAGTCTTTCTTGAGTGGATCGAGTATAAAAGGGAGTTCACAAAATCAAATTACAAGCCCTTGTCTCCTTCCACAATACGTCGATACGAATTGGATTTCAAAAAGTATCTTAAGGATACTACACTGAGCGGATTGCCGATTGATACTGATGATATGGCAATCGAACAGGAACTTATCCGGATAGTTTCGTCATCTGAAATGATCCCGCAGGCATTTGGTAATCTATACGGTTACTTAAGCCAGATGTTCAGATATGCTGTACGTAAGAAATATATCCTGACCGATCCGATGACTTTCATTGACAAGAAACGTATCATGAGCTTCTGTTGTACACTTCCCCCGAAGAAGGATAGCGAACGCATCATTTCTCTTGATGATCTTCACAAGTTCTTAAATTCGGTACATGTTCATCTTGAGAAATACCCTGATTACATGCCTGACTATGCGATCCTGTTAGGAACGCTTACCGGTATGCGTGTCGGTGAGATAGTCGCTCTTAAATGGGAATGTGTCGACAAAGATTTTATCCATGTTGATTTCTCGGAACACAGACATGACTATGGGGATCACATCGAAATTGTGGTGGGTGAACCCAAGAGTCACAAGCATCGCCTTGTTCCGATCACAAAGGATATTTCGGATCTGCTTGATACAATCCGAAGCCACTCTATTGATAATACATGGGTATTTGCCGATGAGGACGGACGGATAACCGAAACCGCCGTAAGTAATGCATGCCGCAGAAGGTCAGCAGAAGCGGGAATTAAGAGGACAAGCATACACGAGATAAGGCGTACAGTATCTTCGTATCTGAACACTGTACTTCCACGTGAAGCTGTTGCCAATATGCTCGGGCACCTTCCTACCACCAATGAAAGGTTCTATGATTATGATATCAGCTCCCGTTCAGTTAAGGTGGAAGCTCTTGAGAAGTTATCGGATAACATCATAAACTTTTCGGCATACAAGGGTGAGAAGGCTCTAAAGGCCCAGTAAATCGGCATCCTTTGAAGTTTGTCATAATTTGTCATAAAATTTTTAGGGAACATCTGTGCGATACAAAACACGGGAACCGCATAAATACTGCGATTCCCGCATCTTTCCCTTAGCGCAGACGGAGGGATTCGAACCCTCGTGCCCCGGAGGGCAAACGCATTTCGAGTGCGCCCCGTTATGACCACTTCGATACGTCTGCATTACATCGGCTCTAAAATACCTCTTTCTCAAAAGGCAACACTTCAAAACCGACCGTAAAGAATTATAATATAACCCTCAAGTGTTAGTCAACCGTTGTTTTTGCCATACTTTTTATATATACTTATGTATGGATGAAGAATGTTATGCTCTTTATCCAAGATCTTAATACGGGGCAGATATGTACTATTCTTTTCTCATTATATACTATGCGGCTTTTTTTATACTGACCATCTGTATGTTTGTGATAAACATACAACAGCCCAGCTATTCCCAGAAGCTGATGTCAAGCCTCTTTTCATGGTGCGCATTTATTACTTTCGGCTTCTGTATCATGATAACCAATCCGGCTTCGCTTGAATACCATATCATTGGGCAGAAGATCCTTTATATAGCTCTTTTACATGCTCTTTTTTATCTTCTCCTTTTTGTTTTTGATTTCTGCAATATGATCTTATCGTACAAGATACAGCTTGTACTTATAATAAATAATTTTATAATGAGTTTTTTCTGCCTCATCCTTGACCGGCATGAACTTTTCTATACTTCCTCAAGAGCCTATAACCGGGGAGGTGTCAACTTCTATACCCATACATTCGGACCACTCTATTATTTCTACTATATAGAGATGCTTATTTATATATTGGCTATGATATGGCTGATAATACGCCATATGCAAAAGGCAGGACCGGGCGTAACTAAGGCTTCCTCGCTTCTTCTGGTTGCAATCTTTATACAAGTGATAGGATATGCGGCCAGATCAATGATCGGATTTCCATACAGTTTTGCACCAATAGCCTTTATCATTTCAGTCACTATCATTCTTCATCTTATCTATGTGGAACGGGTTTACAATGTCAATGATGTTGCCAAAGATTATATCTTCGACGCTATCGATTCCGCCTTTATCGTTTCTGATGGAAATTACAGGTATCAGGGCAGCAATAATATGGCTAAAAGGATCTTCAATGAACTTAACAGTATAAATATTGATGATAATCTTTACTCGGCATCATCCTCCTTAAGGCAGGTAATTAATGGAGATATCCGAAAAATGGGCTTCGAGGGAAGTCTTTATGAACCTTCAATAAAGAGGATCTATGATGGTAAAACTGTTATAGCCATCGTTATTACACTTACCAATATCACTTCCCAGTTCGAATATAAGGCCCTTCAGGATTCCTACCGTGAGGAGCTGGAGGTTGAGGTCGAGAAGCAAACAAGGGTTGCCCAGGACCGTAATAAAAAGCTTGAGCAGATGTCCTTCCAACTGGTACAGACACTTGCCAATGCCATAGATGCCAAGGATAAATATACAAACGGTCATTCCTCCAGGGTAGCCGAATACAGCGTACGTATTGCCCGTGCCATGGGATGGAAAAAGGAAGAAATAGATATCCTTAAATACGAAGGACTCCTGCATGATATAGGTAAGATAGGCATATCTGACGCCATACTGAATAAAGCGGCAAGGCTGTCCGATGACGAATTCGATATTCTTAGGGATCACGTTACCATAGGCGGTGACATCATGCATGATGCAACAACCCTGCCCGGCGCCGATAATGTTATTCTCCATCACCATGAGCGTTATGACGGCACCGGATATCCCGATGGACTCCGAGG
>DPZM01000077.1:0-9233 GCA_003535955.1 Lachnospiraceae bacterium
CTCCCGGATATGTGGGCTATGAAGAGGGCGGTCAGCTTACAGAGGCGGTAAGGCGTAAGCCGTATTCCGTAGTCCTCTTTGATGAGATCGAGAAGGCCCATCCGGATGTCTTCAACGTCCTTCTGCAGGTACTTGACGACGGCCGTATCACGGATTCCCAGGGGCGAACGGTTGACTTTAAAAATACGATCCTGATAATGACATCCAATATCGGATCCCAGTACCTGCTTGACGGGATAGATGATGACGGAAATATTAAGAGCGATGCCGAGGATGCGGTCATGGAGGACCTTCGGGCCCACTTCAGGCCGGAATTCCTGAACCGTCTTGATGAGACGATCATGTTCAAGCCTCTTACCAGGGGCAATATAAGCGGTATCGTCAACCTGCTCATCGAAGACCTTAATAAGCGGCTTAAGGACAGGAACTTAAGCGTGCGCCTGACCGATGAGGCCATGGCTTCGGTGATCGAAGGCGGCTACGATCCGGTATACGGTGCAAGACCGCTTAAGCGTTACCTGCAGAGATATGTCGAGACCTTAAGTGCCAAGCTTATCCTTTCGGGTGACCTTGCGGAAGGTGATGAGATACTTATAGATGTTGCCGACGGGAAGCTTGTTGCCATGAAGCGATAATAAACGAAAGATTCACGGGGACAGGTTCCCTGGTTCACCTGACGAAAATGAACCGAGGAACCGTCCCCCTGTTTCATTTTATAAATCTTCGGGCATTATCTGCATAAGGGTATTGCTGGCCGATGTTCCGTCCTCACCGATCTCTAAGATGAGGCGGTTGGCCTGATTGGATATGACCTGTTCGAAATAATTACGTACCGAACGGGCATTACCGAAGTTCTCGCCTTCGTAATACCTTAGCTGTGAAATGCGGTTTATTATATAAGGATAGAGGGACTGATCGATAAAATAGTCCTGTTTTGTACAATTGATAAGGAATATCCGGGCCAGTTCCTCATCCGAATAATCATTAAAGAATAAGTACTTGCTGAAACGTGACTTAAGTCCGGGATTGGAATTAATGAACCTCTCCATAAGGTCCGGGTAACCTGCAACGATGACCACAAGCCTGTCACGGTAGTCCTCCATAAGCTTAAGCAGGGTATCTATTGCCTCCTGGCCGTAATCACCTTCCCTGTCGCTCACAAGAGTATATGCTTCATCTATAAACAGAACCCCGTCAAGGGCTGATTCTACAAGATCATGGACCTTCTGTGCTGTCTGGCCCATGTAACCTGCAACAAGACCCGAACGGTCCGTCTCAACAAGGTGGCCCTTGTTAAGAATACCAAGCGAATGATAGGCCTCCCCCATCTTGCGGGCGATCGTCGTCTTACCAGTACCGGGATTGCCGGCGAACACCATATGTCGTGATATCTCGGTTGATTTAAGGCCCTTCATCCTGCGAAGCTTCTGCACCATCATCAGGTTGACCATATCATGGACTTCCTTCTTGACAGCATAGAGGCCTATGAGAGAATCAACCTCTTCAAGGACCTGACTTACATCCTTCTTGACCTCATTGCTTTCCTTGGCAAACAGGGTTGCATTATCTTCTTCAACCTGCTCACGGAGGGTACGTTCTCTCTGCACACCCTGCGCCGTGGCACTGTTGCTTAAACCGGGGGCAGCCATGCTCACCTGGCGTGATCCTTCCCTCTTATAAACCGTATCTCCGTTTATAAGTTCATCATTCTCTTCTATCTGTTCGATATACTGGGTACATAGATTGGAAAAATGCTGAAGGAGCATGACCGGATACTGAAGGCGCATGCAGTCGCAGTTGATGACAAGATTGCCTACCAGAACAAATGTGTCTATTATCTCCCTGGCGCTTACAAGATAGCACTTACCGCCCATGTTGGCATCCTTCTCCTCATGGGCTATGATCTGCAGGCTCTTCGGTACATGCCTTAGTATTGAATCCTCACCGATAATGTTGTCGCCGAAGTTCTTCTTTAAGATATCCTCATCGATAAGTATCTGGAACATGACATTTATGGTCATGACCTCGGGCTCCGACATCTTACCGTCGCTGCGCGCCAAAAAATAAGCTATATTCAACGCTTCATCCCTGAACATGTTATACAGCTCATCCTTATTGTTCCTGTTTATATCTCCACCATACATGGAGCATATGTCCCTGCATTTTTTAAGCGCCGCAAAAGCCGGATTCATATATGGTACCCTTCCTGTTATTTATACACAAATGCCCATCCCGCATATTTTAACATATAATGGTTCACTTTGGTATATAAAACATACGTCTTATCTGTGTCATATTAGTCAGTCAATATGACCGGTCATATGGCATTTGTAAAAAAATATTCGAGTTTATAAAAAATTCATTGGAATTTTCCCGCGTAATAGTGGTAATATAGTGATATCGGGGGTATAAATTCATTTCTGAACCCATTGTTTGCCGCCGAATGTCATAAGGGGGTACCGCTTGCGGTGGATTCCTTATGACCTGTGAGGGGGGCTTTTCATCAGATTAGGAGTGTGAACTATGTACAATGTGAATGATGTTGTAGTCTACGGCAATCAGGGCGTTTGTGAAGTCGTTAACATCGGCACTCTGTCCATGTCAATGGTTGACAAAAAGAAGGAGTATTATACCCTGCGTCCTTTCTATCATCAGGATGCCGCTGTTTATGTGCCGGTAGACAACGTAACCACTGTAATGCGTCCGGTCATTTCCAGGAAGGAGGCAGAATCACTCATCAAGCGTATACCCGATATTGAGCATGCCTGGATCATCAACGAGCAGGAACGCGAAACCCAATATAAGACAGCCCTTAGAACCTGTGACTGCGAGGAACTGGTCAAGATCATCAAGGCCCTGTACAAACGCAAGAAATCCCGGATCGATGCCGGGAAGAAGGTAACCGTGGTCGATGAGCGATATTTCAAACAGGCCGAGAATCAGTTGTATGAAGAACTTGCCTATGCGCTGAATATGAACAAGAACGAAATAGGCGAATATATAACCAAAAGCATGAAAGCAAGCAAAAAACAAGCCGGTTGAACCGGCTTGTTTTATTCACATTATTATCTTTACTTCGATTCTTCTATTCAATACTCAGACCGCTCCAGATATCATCGGGAACAAGCGCTACATAAGTACGTCCTGTGTTGATCTGGATCTCATCACCGTTCTTATCATAGTAAAGGGTCGGTGACAGCTCATCTTCCTTGGACCATGTTATAGGAATACACTTACCGTTTGTGATGTAATAACCGTCACGGTTGTAATCGATCGAATGGAACATCATGTATCCGTTGTTATCGAACTGAACGTAGCGGCAGTTCTGTATAAGCAGGTTCTTGAAGGAAAGCTGCTCGTCATTGTTGCCTGCATCCACATGCTTCTGACCGTATTCGGAATAGAGGTAGGTTCCGCTTGCTTCATCATAATCAAGATAGGGCTTGTTGTGCTTATAAGGCATCTGAACATGTGTTGCCGACTTGGCATCCGAATACTGGGACAGATCATTGGGTGCGCTGTCAGGTGCGAACTTATAATGAGGTCCCTTGTAGTAATCATTGTATGTCTTGGAATACTTGGGATGTGACGCAAAGTTCTTGTCTATATCACCCTCTAAAATGTACTCCGTGAACTCCCTGGACTTACCGTTATTTACACGTGAGAATGTACCTGAGAAATTCTCTACATAATCCTTGGCCATGTAATCATCGATATAGAAAGGACCGCCGTCATGACATACAATCGCATTCCATTCAGGTATTATCTGAAGGTTGGTAGGTCTTGTACTTCTTATTGATCCTATCTGCTTAACCGAATTGTAATCCTTGAAAAGAACCATGAAACGGGTTACACCGTCATTGGCTGTCGAGTTGGTCATCTCATATACAACATCAGACTGGGACAAGCCGTAATGCGGCAGTGCCGTCTTCTCGTTATCTACCATCGCTGCTATAGGTCTCTGGTCCTTAAGCGCTTCATCTATCCACTCATTGGTGAGCTCGCTGCGATACATGCCTTCACGTGATTCCTCGGTTACTTCCTCGCTTGACACTTCAACCGCCGGTGCCTGATCATCGGTCTGCAGCTGTATTACAGGCTGATCGCCCGAGGATGCAGGTGTATCCTCTTCCTCTTCGTCCTTACTGCATCCGCCAAAAACAAGTGCCGTTGACAGAGCCAAAAGCAGGAATAAATATTTCTTCTTCATAAAAACCTCCCTTACCATGGATCATTCCCCTATTAACACTACTCATGATATGATACCACAAAATAATGTATAAGTCACTGAAAAAATGTACAACTTTAGGGCAATTTCACGAATCTATTTAATATATCTGTCCAAAAGCTCTCCTGTATAAACCCCTGCACCCTTCTCATTAAGGTGAGAAGAATCTCCGAAATAAGCATTATCGTAGCAGGGAATGGAAATCTCAAAAGTCATTTCGGGATTGTCATTCCTGAACTGCTCCATATAGCTTGTATACTCGGAAACATAGCCAGCATCAAGGGCCTTATAGGAGGCTTCGTTCATCGGGGCCTGCAGTACGAAGGTCTCAATATCATTATCCTCGCACAGCTTCAGAAGAAGGGCAAAATAACGGGTTAT
The DNA here is from genome assembly GCA_003535955.1 of Lachnospiraceae bacterium. Lineage (GTDB taxonomy): Bacteria > Bacillota > Clostridia > Lachnospirales > Lachnospiraceae > UBA2868. The sequence goes on from DPZM01000077.1 coordinate 4,610, forward strand.
CAGCCTGTGTTCCCTGCCTCGTTCCATCTGCGTATAAGTAGCCTCATAATTAAGATAATCACACCCGTCCATTGTCCCGTACAGGGCATGGCCCCTCTGCGACACCTGCTCGTTATACAGAGCGCGGTTAATGCCTGTGCGCGAAAAACCGTGAGAATTGATCAGTGCGGGAAGGTAAACGTTGGGAAGCCTCAAGTATGAGCTGAAAATATATGACAGATCCGCTTCATCGACCGCATCGGACTCCTCACCGTAAAAGTCATCACCTGTGCGTCCCTTCCTGTAAACGGAAAGGGCATCAAAAAGGCTCAGATGGTGGAAATAGACGGTCCTTGTTTTATAATTGTCCATATAGGAATAATGGAAGGGAGCAAACATTATAAATACCCGCCCGGGTGCCCCGTTATTCCTGATATAGTCCCTGAGGGTATAGTACATCTCGATGGATGTGGCACCACCCATTCCGAGGTTTACATAATCATCCCCGAGGTCATTGGTAACGATATCAGCCATTGCCCTCGAATCCCCCAGGATAAGGGTTGCCCTATCCTTATCAACAGGTGAGATCCTCCCCTTCTGAACATCCTTGACATACTTCCACGAAGGGAACTCCTCGTCCATGTAGCCCATGGGATTTAAGGCTGTGTACCCGACAAGCAGAATAAAGGGAAGTAACGCCAATATGCACTTAAGGGAAAACTTCAAAAGCTTCAATTTCCAACTCCTGTAATATAAGTATCTTCAGGGTCCCATACCCTTAAGGGTCAGAATGCCTGGTATAAAAATTCCTGCGTCGAAAGGTTTACCGATAAAAGGATCATTATAAAGATCAGGTAATAAACTCCCCACCTTATGTAAACCACGGTCCTATCCATCAATTGATAAACCTCGCAGCCCTTCTTCTCGCATAACAGATCAACGGCAATAAGCACAAAGATCGCAAAAATCACAAATACAAGATTCATTGTTCCAAGCCCCAGTCCGGATATGGTACCGTCAAAAAGCTGTGAGAGCCTTATGCCCGTGAAGGTACGGTTAAGCTCGTCAAGTGCTGTTGTGAATGATTCTGCCCGGAAAAATACCCAGGTAAGGCACACAAGTATATATGTATAGATGATGCAAAACCACTTGGGGAGCTTAAGCCGGTCCTTTAGCGGTGTAACCGCATGCCCGAGCACCTGATAGAGGGCAAAAAGGAGGCCCCAGATAAGAAAGTTAAGTGTCGCCCCATGCCAGATGCCGCTTATGGCAAACACGATGATAACGTTCAGGTAACGGCGCAGGGTCCCCTTCCTGCTGCCCCCGAGCGGAATATAGAGATAATCACGAAACCAGGTCGACAAAGATATATGCCATCTCCTCCAGAAGTCCGCAACGGACACGGCAAGGTATGGCTGGCGGAAGTTCCGCATTACCCTGTAATCAAGGATCCTGGCTGCCCCCGTCGCAATAAAGGAGTAGCCGGCAAAGTCACAATAGATCCGGATACTGTAAGCAACAAGAGCTATGATCATTGGAATGCCCGTGTATTCACTGTTCCCGTATACGGTTGTCGTCAGAATCTCGAGGCGTGATACGATGACAAGCTTGAGGAAATAACCCCACAGCATTAAAAAGAGGCCCTCCTTGATTCGGATACTGTCCCATTTGTGCGGCCGGCTTATCTGAGGCAGCATATTCTTGCTCCGTTCAATCGGGCCGGACAGGATACAGGGGAAAAAGGATACAAAAAGGGCATATTTCAATATATTATGTTCGGGCCTTACTTCCTTCCTGTAACAGTCCATTATATAGGACAGTGACTGGAAGGTATAAAAGGATATGCCCGCCGGCATGAAGACGTTTATCTCCTGCCCCGGGAACAGAATGCCCGCAAAGAAGCCCGAATATTTAAAGCAGACAAGGATCGACAGGTTGAGAATAAAACCCAATGCCAGATAGAAATTCTTAGAGCTTTTGGTCTGCGCATTGTAAACAAGCCGGCCGGCCGACCAGGTGATGACCGTCGACACCATGAGCAGGACCGTCAGTGACCTGTCCTGACATGCATAGAAAAAATAGCTGCAAAAGAGCAGCCACAGATATTTGAACCTGTCGGGGATCACGAAGTACAGGATCACGCATGCAGGAAAGAAAAGCAAAAACGGCAGGGAATTGAACAGCATCTTAACCTCCCCGGTAACTTGTAATTCGGTTTCGATTGTACTATAATGGGCCTAGCGTGTCAATTAACGGAAATGCTATCAGAAGAAACACGCCGGAGGTAATGAATGAGTCAGAAAATGGCTAAGACGCAGATCAAGTACGAGATAATGGAATGGATCCTTATCCTTGAGATCGCGGTAGCTATCGCTGTTGTGGTCAATATGTTCCTTATCGTAAATGCCGTGATCCCTTCAGCCTCCATGGAAACAACCATCATGACCGGTGACCGCATCTTCGGCAACCGGCTGGCCTATAAGAATCATGATCCCAAGCGCGGGGATATCGTGATCTTTAAGTTCCCCGACGATGAGTCCCAGCTCTTTATCAAGCGTATCATAGGCCTTCCGGGCGAAACCCTTGAGGTTATCGACGGCAAGGTATATATAAACGGGGATGACACACCCCTCGATGAGCCCTATATAAAAGTGGATGCCATCGGCGACTACGGTCCCGTAACGATACCGGAGAATTCTTATTTCATGATGGGTGACAACAGGAATTACTCAGCCGACTCACGTTTCTGGGTTCATCCCTTTGTTGCAAGGAACAAGATCCTCGGCAAGGCCGTATTCCGTTACTACCGGCAGATCGGACCCATTAAATGAAACGGGGAACCGTCCCCTTGTTTCATTTATATTCAGTTTCCAGCTTCTTCTTATTAACGACGTATAAGTATCCCGCCGCAAATATTACCATAAATATCGATATGAACTGTGAGGTCGACAAGTTACCCACGGTTCCCCTGTCAAGGTCACCCCTGAATATCTCGATCACAAACCTTCCCACACCGTAGAGCATAAGGTACAGTCCCGAAACCGTACCCCTGTACTTAACCTTTCTCTGTATTGCAAACAGGAATGCGGCAGCACAGAGGTCAAAGGCCGCGGAGATCGGCTGCGTGGGAACAAGCGGTACTCCCGTAGGCGCAAGGCAGTGGGGATCGGTAAAGGTGACGGAAAAAGCCGATGTTGTTGGACGTCCGTGGCAGCAGCCCGCCATAAAGCAGCCTATACGACCAAATCCCTGGTTTATCATTACCGCGGGCGACATCATGTCCATGTATGATAAAAACGAGAGTTTCTTGATCTTACAGTATACAAATATCGAGAAAATCCCGACGATTATACCCCCGTATACCACAAAACCTTCCGAGCCCAGGTGCCTGAGCGGATCCTGCAGAAAGAGCTTAAAATTCACAATTAAATAAAGGAGCTTACCTCCCATGAATCCAAATACCAGAAGGCAGATGGCTATATTGGTAAAGTGATCATCCGAAAGTCCCAGCTTCCTGGTCCTATAGCCTCCTATAATGACTGCCAGAATAAAGCCGATACCTATCATAAGTCCGTAGCCGTGTACGGTGAAGCTGCCTATTGTAAATAAATCGATTGCCATATTACACCTCATCAGGTTCCATATCTATATGTTCAGTCCGGTTGCCTCATCAATTCCCATTACTATGTTCATGCACTGGATAGCTGCGCCCGATGCGCCCTTGCCCAGATTATCAAAGCTTGCATTCAAAAGCAGGCGGTCGTCATTACCTGTAACGTAAATGCAGGCATCATCGCGTCCCGACATATCACCCGCCGACAGGAAGCCTCCCATCTTTGCCTCAGCTCCGAAGGGCATGACTTTGATAAACTTCTCATCTTTATAATAAGCAGCCAGGATATCCCGAAGCTCCCCCGGACTTACCTTCTTATTAAGCAGGTATCCGTAAAGGGGAAGGGTTACGATCATGCCGGAATAATAATCATCAACAACCGGTGTAAAGATCGGCTCCCTTACAAGGCCGCAAATTGCCTTCATCTCCTTAAGGTGCTTGTGCTGCTGGGAAAGAGCATAGGGTCTTGGCGCATTGTAGTCCTTAGGCTTATCACCCTCGTAGACTGCGATGGCCTTCTTGCCCGCTCCGCTGTAACCGGAAAGCGCACTGACTGTCAGGGGATAATCAGTCGTGATGATCCCCTCCCTTATCAGGGGATAGGCCATCATAATAAATCCGGATGCATAGCAGCCCGGACCCGCTATCCTCCTGGAAGTCCTTATCCTCTCACGAAACCTTGGTGAGAGCTCCGGTATCCCGTAGGCCCAGCCCTCTTGTGTCCTGTGGGCTGTCGAAGTATCGATAATGACTGTCCTGTCATTTGCAGGATCCATCAGGGACACTGCCTCCCTTGCCGCATCATCCGGCAGGCACAAAAAGGCAATGTCGGCTTCATTTAAGAACTTCTTCCTTACATCATTGTCCTTGCGTGATTCTTCCGGGATCCTTATAAGCTCAATATCATCCCTTCCCGCAAAACGCTCATTTATCCTAAGGCCGGTCGTTCCGGCGCTTCCGTCAATATATACCTTGGGTTTGTTCATATTCTTTTCCTTTCTTTTGTGCCACGGGGACGGTTCTTGCGTGCCA